>JBQTHY010000001.1:0-21478 GCA_052389395.1 Nitrospiraceae bacterium
AAGTGTCTATCAGCTTGTGCGAGTTGGGACACCCATCATGATTTTCTAACCACTTGCACCCGGCGCAGAAATCATCCATGCATCTCTGCGCGCTACTCGCCCTTCTCCTGCCATTCGCCGCTCCGGCTTGGGGGGCTGACTACGACGCCTTTCCCGATCTCGGCATAAACGATCCGGCCTCCCTCCAAGAGGCCGCTCGTGTCATCGAGGAAGAACTGAGGCTGGCCGCCCGCCCCCAGACCTACCTGCTGGTCGATCTTGTCGCACGCAGGATCGAGATCAAGGCACGTGGCGTGGCCCTTCATCAAATTCCAATCGTCGGGTGGTCGGGTTCAGCGAGTGATCAGATGGCGAAGACGTTCCGGTTGATTGCCCGTCCACCCGTCGTCCGCCCTAGAATCGATCCTTCCTCGGCGGCCGAACAGGAACCGATCGCGCTGGCCGACATGCCGACCCAATACCGTGTAACCTTCACGCCTCCGTTCAACCTCGAGATCGTTCCCGCCGCCGGTGACGATCCTATCCGATGGGCCTGGGCGCAAGTAAGCGACTGGTGGCGACAACTGAGGCGATGGACCAGTTCGCTCATGGCTGGTCACACATCGCAGAACGAACCTTCTTTGCGCATCACCCTGTCGGTCGAAGAAGCGCAATCGCTCGCCTGGTCCATGGTCGATGGGATGGCTTTAGTCATTCGCCGACCGGCCGATCAATAAGCTGGCGGGATCCGGAGTTGGCGTTGCCTTTTCATCACCCGCTCCATAAGATACAAGCCGATTCTCCAACAAGAGAACGAAACCTGCTGGTGTGAGAGGGGACTTCTATGTCGAACCGCTCACTTCACACGCTTACACCACGATATTTCGACCTGATTGGTCCGACCCTCCAGCGGTTGTGTCAAAACCGTGTGATCGATCGTCTCTGGGCAAGGGATCATCAACTGTGGAAATCGGACCAGACGGAGATTGTCAATCGACTTGGATGGTTGACCGTTCACAATGATATGCGTCGTCAGCTGGATGACCTTGTCCGCTTGGCAGGATCTGCACGAGCAACCAGGATCAAGGACGTGGTCCTCCTTGGCATGGGCGGCAGCAGTCTCGGTCCGCAGGTTCTTCGGACTTCGTTCGGGTCGCAGAAGGGATACCCGCGGTTATGGGTGCTCGATTCGACGATTCCGGGATGGGTCCGGGAAATCTCCAACGCCATTCATCCTGCACGTACCAGGTTTCTCGTCGCCAGTAAGTCTGGTGGAACCATCGAGGTTATGTCACTCTTTGCCCACTTCTGGGAACTGGTGACAGGCACCAAGGGGAACCGAGGCGGGGAACAGTTTGTCGCCATTACCGATCCCGGAACCGGGCTGGAGAAATTGGCGAAGGACTATGGATTCGGCAATACGTTTACCAATCCACCCGACATCGGTGGCCGATATTCGGTGTTATCACTATTCGGCCTGGTTCCGGCAGCATTGCTGGGACTCGACGTGGGGCGACTCTTGGACCGGGCGAGGGGCGTGGCAGATCAATGTCGTCTGCAGACGCCGATTGACAAGAACCCCGGAGCCTTTCTGGGCGGAGCCATGGGGGCGCTCGCCAAAGCAGGACGCGACAAGGTTACCGTTATCGCCTCGTCACCGATTGCCACGTTTGGTCTGTGGGTCGAACAACTATTGGCCGAGAGCACCGGCAAAGAAGGCACCGGCTTGATTCCCGTCGCGCAAGAACCGGTGTTGGCGCCGAGTGCCTATGGACAGGACCGGTTTTTTGCGTATCTCCGACTGAAAGGAGCCAAGAACGTCCCGCTCGACAAACAGGTTGAGGCCTTGGCACGGGTCGGTCATCCAGTGCTCCGATGTGAGCTGAGCGACGTGTACGATCTCGGAGCTGAGTTTTTCCGATGGGAATTTGCGACAGCCGTCGCCGGTCATGTGTTGGGTATCAATCCATTCGATCAACCCAATGTGCAGGAAAGCAAGGACAACACGAATCGGGTGCTTAGGGGATTCAAGACAACCGGCCGATTGCCGGAGCAGCCGAGTAGCACCCCAGTGCAAGCCGCGAAGGAACTATCAGATCATGTTCGGGCCGGCTCCTATGTCGCCCTGTTGGCTTACACAACGCCTTCGAGTCTCCTCGAAACGGCGATCCGTCGTCTTCGCAAGACGCTTGTCGAGCGGTACCATATCACGACGACATTCGGCTACGGGCCTCGATATCTTCATTCCACGGGGCAACTTCATAAAGGTGGTCCCAACAGCGGGATCTTTTTGGAGCTGATAGGCCGGATGACGCCTGATGTCGCCATTCCCGACCAGCCCTTCTCCTTCGGCACGCTTGCGCAGGCGCAGGCGGCAGGCGATCTGGAGTCTCTCCGCGCCCATCATCGACATGCCATCCGAGTGCAGCTGGGCAGAAACCAAGCTGCGACGGTGCAGGCCATTGTCAAGGCGTTGACTCCCGGCGGTCTGACTCGCCGTAGAACTGCTCGCCGTGAACGGCGCCGCCGATTACGCCATCGTTGATATGACGACCCAGCCCGAAGTCCTCATCTATAGAGATGGTCAGGAGTGGGTCCATGGAGCGTGCGATCTTCTCCGCAGAACCAGCGAAGAGTCGATTCATTCCCGCGGTCGTGTCCTCATCGCCCTGTCGGGCGGTTCGACACCTCGGACTCTGTATCAGGCGATGACCTCCTCCGAATGGAAACAGCGCTTCGATTGGGACCGGATGGTGTTTCTCTTCGGGGATGAACGTTGCGTCCCGCCTGATCATCCGGAGAGTAATTTTGGAACAGCGCAAGCGGCGCTGTTCGGTCCGCTCAGGATCAAGGCCGATCGTATCCATCGGATGAAGGGAGAAGCCGCCGATCCTGCGGTAGCCGCGCAGGACTATGAGCAAACCATTCGACAGCTCACCGATTGCTCCGCTCCAGCCATCCCGCGGTTGGATATTGTGCTTCTCGGTCTCGGGGACGACGGCCACACCGCATCGCTCTTTCCTGGGACGACAGCACTGTCAGACCAAGGCCATTTGGTCGCTGTCAGTCAATCTCCCAAAGGAATTTCGCGTCGCTTGACGCTTACGCTTGGTGTGATCAACCGGGCGACTGTGGTACTGTTCCTGGTCGCGGGTCCGGGGAAAGCTTCGATGGTTCGAGCGATCCTTGAACCGCACAATCAAGCGGAGCGCGGCCTTCCAGCTGCTCTGGTACAACCTGTACCCGGGCGGCTTATCTGGCTGCTAGACCAATCGGCAGGAGCGGCACTCATGGTACGACAGACAGGGAAGCGATGATTCTCGCGGGCGACATCGGCGGTACAAAGACCAACCTGGCGCTGTTTGATTGGACCAACGAGCGAACTGCACCGATTCGTCTCGAGTCCTTTCCCAGCAGCGACTATAAGTTCCTCGAAGAGATTCTCGAAGAGTTCCTGAAACCGCGGAAACCCCCGATACCAGTTGATGGGCCGGAGGCGGCAAGAACAGGCAAGGACGATGAATCAAGGAGCGTGCCGCCCCCCGAACCTATCAGGCTCGCAGCCGCCTGCTTCGGCGTCGCAGGACCGGTTCTCGAAAACCATGCCCAGACCACGAATCTCCCCTGGGTCATCGACGGCCCGACGATCGGCAAGCAGTTCAGCATTCCCCGCGTACAGTTATTGAACGATCTGGAAGCCACGGCCTATGGCATCCTGCTGCTCCGTCCCGATGAATTGGAGGTGCTCAATCCCGGCACTCCTCCCAGAAAGCGGCAGGCGTTGGCCCTCATTGCGGCCGGTACCGGATTGGGGGAAGCGATTCTCTTCTGGAACGGCACATCCTACCGCCCGATGCCGTCTGAAGGGGGACATACCGACTTCGCGCCGAACAACGACCACGAAATCGACCTGCTGCGGTATCTGCGGAGCCAGTATCTGCATGTGAGCTACGAGCGTGTCTTGTCGGGGCCGGGATTGCAGGCGATCTACGAATTCTTGCGCGACACCAAGAAAAACGAACCGACCTGGTTGGCAGAGAAGGTTAAATCCGGGGATCCTGCCGCCGTCATTGCCGATGCAGGATTGAAAGGGCAGGCGGAAATCGCCAGACAAACGCTGGACCTCTTTGCGTCGATCTACGGAGCAGAGGCGGGGAATCTCGCGCTGAAAGCCATGTCCCTCGACGGCGTTTATGTCGGCGGAGGCATCGCGCCGAAGATCATCACAAAACTGAAAGACGGCACGTTCATGAAATCGTTCACCAACAAGGGCCGTTATAAGCGTCTGCTGAACAATATGCCCGTCAAGGTCGTCATGAACCAGCAGACAGCGCTGCTCGGAGCGGCGTCCGTTGCCGGCACCCTCACTCACCCTCCCACGCCATGACAATGCATCAGGACCTCGAGAGCCTCAAGAAATCCGCCGCCTTGAAAGCACTCGACTTTGTCCGCGACAGCATGGTCGTCGGGCTCGGCACCGGTTCGACAGCCAAACATCTGGTGATCGCGCTCGGTGAGAAGGTTCGCGCGGGCATGAAGCTGCGCGCTGTGCCCACATCCAAGGAAACAGCGATCCTCGCCGCACAATCTGGGATCACCTTAATCGACTCGGACAATCGCTGGGAGATCGACGTGGCCATCGATGGAGCTGATCAAGTCGACCCAGGCCTTAACCTGATTAAAGGCGGCGGTGGCGCGCTTCTCAAGGAAAAAATCGTGGCGGCCTCGGCGAAGCAATTTATCGTGCTCGTGGATTACACCAAGCGGGTTCCAGTCCTGGGCGGGGCGTTTCCACTCCCGATCGAAGTTATTCCGTTTGGCTGGGGCAGCACTGCGCGAGAAATTGAAAGACTCACAGGGAGCCGCGTGGTGCTCCGCGAGCGAAACGGGTCGCCGTTCAAGACGGAGGCCGGCAACGTGATCGTGGACGTACATCTCGCGCGGATCGATAACCCACGAGATCTCGAAACTGCACTGAACCAAATCCCCGGCGTGGTCGAGACCGGCCTGTTCGTCGGTCGCACGAACGTGTTAATCGTCGGGACACCGCAGGGTGTCGAGACGCACCATGCGCCAAGGACATGAGTGAACCGGTCGGCAGGCCGTCGTCTCCTCCAGATCACGACCAAGGCGACTGCGTTCCTGCTGGCCCTACCCCTAGTGGGGGTCTTCTGCCGACCCTCGATGCCATCCGTGGTTCAGGCCACGACCGGGCGACCGAAAGGTGACGACATGAATGCAGACCATGATTCTGGCACCCTCGACCCTTATCGATTACCCCGACATGTGCGGCCGACTCGGTACGATCTGTGTCTTGAGCCGGATCTTGACGCCGCGGCCTTCTCGGGATGCGAAGCGATTACGCTCGTTGTCGAGCAGCCGACGACGACGATCACGTTGAACGCCGCCGATCTCGAGATCACCGCCGCAGAGCTCGAAGACCCAACCGGTCGACGGTTCAGCGCCGCCGTCGAGTTGGACGAATCGCTCCAACGCTGTCGGCTGACTCTTGCTCGCACCGTTGGGCCGGGAACATGGCGGCTGCATCTTACTTTTCTGGGCAGGCTCAACGACAAGCTCCGCGGCTTTTACCGCAGCACGTATAAGAATGCGGCCGGAACGCTTCGGACGATGGCCGCCACACAGTTTGAAGCGACCGATGCGCGCCGGGCTTTCCCCTGTTGGGATGAACCTGACTTCAAGGCCGTCTTTGCCACCACGCTGGTCATTGACCAAAGCCTGACTGCGGTGTCGAACACCTCGATCGCCTCGGAGTCCATCGAGGCCGGCAAGAAGGCGGTGCGCTTCGCCGACGGCATCACGATGTCGACATATCTCGTCGCGTTCATCGTCGGGCAGATTGAAGCGACGGCTCCGGTGTTTGTCGGGAAGACACCGCTCAGGCTCTGGACCGTTCCTGGCAAACAATTACTCACCCCGTTCGGTCACGACATCGCGGCGGCATCTCTGCAGTTTTTTGAAGACTACTACGGCATTCCTTATCCCAGCGACAAACTGGATCTCCTGGCCATTCCCGACTTTGCCTCCGGCGCGATGGAGAATCTTGGAGCCATCACATTCAGAGAGACAGCGCTGCTGGTCGACCAACGCACCGGAACGCAAGCTGAACTGGAGCGGGTCGCCGACGTGGTTGCCCATGAGAATGCCCACATGTGGTTTGGCGACCTGGTGACCATGTCTTGGTGGAATGGACTCTGGTTGAATGAAGCTTTCGCCACCTTCATGGAGATATTGGCTGTCGACGCCTGGAAGCCGGAATGGAAACGGTGGGATTCGTTCGGCGTCTCCCGGGCGGCCGCATTCTCCGTCGACGGCTTACACAGCACGCGACCGATCGAATATCCCGTTCGCGCTCCCAAAGACGCCGAGGCCATGTTCGACGTGTTGACCTATGAAAAGGGCGCCTCGGTGCTTCGTATGCTTGAACAACATATTGGCCCGGCCGTCTTTCGTGAGGGCGTGCGCCAGTATCTCCGCACCCATGCCTACGGCAATGCAGACACGAAAGATCTGTGGGTTTCACTGGGGCATGCGGCGAAGCAGCCGGTCCTGGAACTCATGGATGGCTGGATCTTCCAGCCGGGCTATCCCCTCGTGACGGCCCACATGGCTGGGGATGCTGATCTCGTCCTCTCGCAGCAACGGTTTGCCTACCTCGCGGACAACGAACCTCTGGAACAGCGCTGGCAGATTCCCGTTCAGATCCGTATCACGGCCGGTGAGAGGACCGAGCATCGCCGGTTACTCCTCACTGATGATGAGACTCACGTCGCGCTTCCGCAGGGAGTCCAGCAGCTTCTCATCAACGAGGGAGGGCACGGGTTCTATCGGGTTCGGTATGAGGCCAGGCTCCTCAAACGACTGATCGATAGCGGTGTGGATCGACTCGCGCCGACCGAGCGGTTCAATCTCGTCAGCGACGCCTGGGCCACAACCGTCTCCGGCCTCATGGCGCTTCCGGAGTATCTCCACCTCACCGCGCATTTCACACAAGAACGAGACAAGAATGTCTGGGCCGTGCTGCTTGACTCCTTCTCGTTCTTGAACCGCATCATCACAGCCGGTGAACGCCCGGCTCTCGAAGCCTTCGTCAAAAGTCGAGTGGCCACCGCTGTGCACGAACTGGGTTGGACGACTCAGGATGGAGAAAATGACCTCATCCGGCAATTGCGAGGGGAGCTCATCGAAGCATTGGGGAAACTGGGCAACGACTCGACCACCCAACAAGCGGCGGCGGAACGCTATCAGCAATACAGAAAGGACCCGGCAACCGTCGACCCGAATATCGTCCCCGCGCTCGTCGCCATTCTGGCTCATACCGGAAACGAGGCGCGCTACGAGGAATTCTCCGGACGCTACCAGATAGCCGCCACACCGCAAGAAGAACGGCGCTACCTCTTTTCGTTAGCCGCCTTTCAGTCCCCCGTTTTGCTCGCACGCACGCTGGCACGTACCATCAATGGGGAGATGCGCACTCAGGATTCCCCTTCCATCGTCGGTGCGGTCCTGGCAAACGTGTATGGTCGGGAGCTGGCCTGGGACTTTGTGAAGACCAACTGGGATCAGATGGACCGACTCTTTCCAAAGCAAGGCCTGCGGCGCATGTGCGGCGGTATCGTCAATCTGGCGACGCCCGAGGTGGAACGCGACGTGCGTACCTTCTTTGTTTCTCGCAAGATCGATCTGGGCGGGAAAACGTTGGAACAGTATCTGGAACAGCTGCGGATTGCCGTTACGGTCCGTCAGCGGGACGGGCGACAGTTGCGCTCATACCTCATGAGCGCTACCGGTCAGAAGCAAGGGGCAGGATCATGATCAAAAGCTTTGCTTGAACTAAGTACTCCGTGAGAGACATTACTCTTGCGCGGACTTATAGGAGCAAAGGAACGGGCGCAGAGGGCTGACTTGAGCTGATTGGCACCCAGGAGTAGGCTCAGGACATGCAGCCTGTTTCCTCACACGCAGGGTTGCGGATGGGACAAATTCGGCGCCCGTTCGCGGCCGTTCTCCTCGTTCTCGCCCTTGGAACCTTGACCGGCTGCCCTAGTGATGAAGCGAACCACGGTTCGCTGCCACCATTACCAGAGTCCGACGATCTGCGGCTACAACAGATCAGCACGAGTCTCAGTTCACCGGTCTTCATGACCGCACCTCCCAATGACCCAGCCCGCCTCTTCATTGTCGAGCGGGGTGGACGGACTCGAATCTTCGACGTGACGACCAAGTCGCTGCTTGCGGCGTCATTCCTCAATATTAGCGGCCTAATCTCGGCGGGAGGAGAGGAGGGATTGCTCGGAATGGCCTTCGATCCGAGCCACGGCAGCAATGGGCGATTCTATGTTTTCTACACGGATACAAGTGGTGATCTCGTCATTGCTCGATACCAGACAAGTTTGGTAAACCCCAACCTAGCCGATCCAGGTTCGGCAACTATTCTTCAAACAATCCCTCATCCGACCTTCTCCAATCACAATGGCGGCATGCTGGCTTTTGGGCCGGACGACTGTCTTTATGCGGGGACCGGTGACGGAGGAGGGGACGGTGATCCAAATAACAATGGGCAAACGATATCGACGCGGCTCGGCAAGATTCTTCGTCTCAATCCCGACACGGGAGGTCCATGCAACAACGTCATCATTAACCCTTTCTTCCTTGTCGGGGGTGATGCACAGCACGTTTGGAGTTTCGGCCTGAGGAACCCCTGGCGGTTCTCATTTGACCGCCAAACCGGAGACCTCTACATCGGCGATGTGGGACAGAACGCACGCGAAGAGATCAACGTAGCTCTCTCGCCCAATGCGGGGCGACAGTCCAATTTTGGCTGGCGCTTGATGGAGGGATTCCTCTGCTTCAATCCAGCGATCAATTGCAACCAAGGAGGGCTCACCTTGCCGGTCCTCGACTATTCCCACGCGGACGGGGCCTGTTCAGTCACAGGTGGCTATGTCTATCGAGGAGCCGCCATGCCCGCGCTGCGTGGCACCTATTTCTACGCCGATTTTTGTGCGGGATTCGTGAGAAGTTTCCGCTTCCAGGACGGTCAGGTGTTGAACCAACTAGAATGGCCGCTCCTCAGCCCTTCGGGCGGTCTTGTCACGAGCTTTGGTGAAGATGCCTTGGGCGAGCTGTATCTACTGACCCAAGGCGGTGGTCTCTTCAAGATTGTTCCAAACTAAGAATCGCCCCGGTAGCCGGCTCCTTCAGGATCGACATCACGCGCTCCCAGGGCAGAACGTCCGCAGCCGTGAAAACCTTCCAGCCTTCGCCGCTCCGGAGAACGGCGCATCAGGCAGTTCCTCGACCTGCTGTTATCCACCTGCGCCGTCTGAGGCATCCCACGGACATGTTTACTCATGTCGAAGAATGATGAGGGGGCGCTGGCCCAGGATCCGATAGGTGCTGGCAAATCCGACCGACAGAGTCAGCATGATCGTGATGAGAAAGCCGAGCCCGAGAATCTGGGGCTGAAGGGTCCAGGACAGTTCAAATAGGTATCGCAGGAGAGCCCACGAAAGGGCACAGCCGAGCGTGAGTCCGATCGACCCCGCAATCATGCCCAAGATGACATACTCAGCCGCAAAGGACGAAGAAATCAACCAGCGTGTGGCACCGAGTGTTTTGAGAATCACAGACTCATAGAGTCGCCGGTACCGGGTAGCGGCCAAGGCCGCAGCCAGTACCAGTCCCCCCGCGACTACGCAAAACAAGGCGACCGCCCTGATGGCGAAAGACAAGTGGTCCAACATCCTGGCGAAACTGTCGAGCACATCACCGATATTGATGGCGGTCACGTTCGGAAACGAGGCTACGACCGCCTGCTGTAATGGCACTTCTTCCACGGGAGGAACGCGAACCGTTGCGACATAAGTCACGGGGGCGTCATCGAGTGATCCGGGCGAGAGGATCATGTAAAAATTGGTCGAGAAGTTGCCCCATTCTACCTTGCGGATGCTGCTGACCTCGGCCGTGACTGTTGTTCCCTGGATGTCGAACTCCATGGTCGATCCGACGGTCAGCCCCAAGTTCTTTGCTGCCTCCTCCTCGACGGAAACCGACGGTTTCGTGAATCGTTGGCCCGGCGTCCACCAGGTGCCTTCCACGATAGTGTTGTCCTTGGGAATTTGTTCGAGGAAGGTCAGAACATACTCACGGGTGAAGTACCAGTTCTTCCGGCGTTCCTCCTTATCGCTGGCCCTGTCCTGTTGATCCTCAGCTTCTTCCGACGTAGCCTCGAGCTTAACCGCTTGACCGTTGAGGGCAGACAACCTAGCTCTGACGAGAGGAGTCAGTCTTGATTTCGGATCGTTAACCTGTCGGCGCAGCAACGAGGTAAAGTCCTTCGTCTGATCGGGCTGAATATCGATGAAAAAGAATGTCGGCGAGTCGTTCGGGCGATTGTCGGCGACCTGCCCCACCAGGGCCCGTTCCACAAGCGATGCGGTGGCAATGACCATCACGCCGATGCCGATTGCGATCGTGATGCTCACAGCCTGGCTTCCTGGTCTCACGATGTTCCCAAGCGCCTGGCGCAGGATAAGGCTCTCAGGACGAGGCCACCTCTTGAGCAGGATGATCACCATCCAGGCCGATGCTCCAAGCAACAGGACTGCGGCCACAAAGGCGCCGATGAACAATAACCCGATCTTCCACGATCCGGCTTGCCACATGGACAACATGGCCAGTCCTAGTCCAACACCCATCGACGTCAATCCCTTTACCCGATCGATTGTCTGCCATCGCGTCCCCCACCGCACAGGGTCGGTGCTGGTGCCCGAAGCAAGAGGAACCACGTCGCGGCGAAAGATCATGGCCGGCTTAATATCGCGAATTGTGAGCAAGGGCCAGAGCGCAAACAGAAGGGTTGACAGCAGCCCTAATGCCAGCCCTTTCCCGAGTGGAATGAAAGACGCGCCCGTCACATCCGTTGAGAATCCCAATTGATCGAGGAGGTCCGATGCCAACAATCCGGCGATCAGCCAGGGGAGTTTCTGCTGGAGGAGGATACCGATGGCGAGGCCGATGATGCTTCCGGCCAATCCGAGAATCAGCGCCTGTAGGAGATAGGTCCAAATCACGGTCGTGGATTCAGCTCCAACCGTCTTGAGAATTGCGATCGTAGTCAACTTCTGCCGGATGAAGGCCTGAATGGAAGTGGCCACACCCAGCCCTCCGACGAACAACGCCGTTAGTCCGATGAGGCCCAGATAGCGAGTGAGCTGCTCTAAGAACTGCTTGAGTTGCGGCTGTGCATCGCGATATCCAGATACCCGAGCTGATTCGGACGCAAGCCGTCCCCTCAATTCGTAGATCAGCGGCTCTGGAGCCATGGCTGCCGGGAGCTTCAGCAAGTAGCGCTCGCGAATCCGGCTCCCCAACTTGACGAGTTCTGCCGTGCGAAGACCCTCTTGCGACATCAGGACGCGAGGGCCGAGACTAAACGCGTTCGCCATCCGGTCCGGCTCGGTCCGGACGACACCCGTGATGACGAACACCCCTTGGCCAATCTTGACACGATCTCCGACAGCGAGCCCCATCCTGATCATCAAGGACTCTTGGACGACCACTCCAAAACACGAACGGCCGGG
Organism: Nitrospiraceae bacterium; assembly: GCA_052389395.1. Classification (GTDB taxonomy): domain Bacteria; phylum Nitrospirota; class Nitrospiria; order Nitrospirales; family Nitrospiraceae; genus Nitrospira_D. Next base: position 11,586 of record JBQTHY010000001.1, read on the forward strand.
ACACCACCGAACGTCCGAACGAAGCAGATCCGTTATATTCCTGCTGGGCTCCAAACGGAGGGCTCCATAGAACGGATACTCCTCTTCCACCGCCTTGAGCTCGATGATCTGCGTGGCTTGTGCTCTCAGAGGAGATTGTTCGGCTCTGGCCGCCATCGCAACCAGTTCGCTCACATGGGTGGTGGTAATGCCACGATCAACCAGTGAGTCTAGGACGGCCTGACCCCTTGGACTGATGGGGCGAGACATTCGGATTTCGAGATCTCCGCCCAAGAGACCACGGGCTTCCCTTGTGACAGCCTGTTCCACGTTGGCTCCGAAGAGTGACACTCCCACCAACGCTCCGACGCCGACAGCGATGCAAACCAGGAAATAGAGAAAGTGCCGCCAGGCCGCACGAATCTCCCGCCAAGCCATCCTGAATAGAAACCGCATCATAGAACTGGCTCACTATTGGGAGGTGCGAAAGAGGGCAAGGAATCAGACTCAAGACGGCCATCACGCATGGACAGGACTCGTTGCATCGATGTCGTCAACGTTGAATCATGCGTCACGAACACCAGGGTCGTACCATGATCGCGGTGCATCGATAGCAACAGCTCGATGACTTGCGCTCCGGTCGCGCTGTCGAGATTACCGGTTGGTTCATCGGCCAAGAGGATAGGCGGGCGACAAGCAAAGGCGCGCGCCACAGCCACGCGTTGTTGCTCCCCTCCAGAAAGCTGGACGGGATAGTGGCCCATGCGATCAGATAACCCGACAGCCGCAAGTAGCTCTGCGGCCCTCATGCCTGCACGCTGTTCACCGTTGAGTTCCAAGGGGACCGCGACGTTTTCGAGCGCCGTCAGGGTCGGGATAAGATGAAATGATTGAAAGATATAGCCGACCTTTTCGCGTCGAAACCGGGCCATGCGGCTCTCCGACAGCAAGGTGATGTCTGTTCCGTCCAACTCGATCGATCCGGCCGTCGGACGATCGAGACCGGCCATCAATCCCAGTAATGTTGATTTGCCGCTCCCTGACGGTCCAACAATGGCCACCGTTTGCTTCGGAGGAATCGCAAACGTGATGTGGTCGAGGATCGTTACGAACCGACCTGCTGCCGTGAGCACCATCGAAACCTTCTTTACGCTGATCATGGATGATTCTGCTCCTTCACCAGATCGGGACAGATTTAATGGTATTATACTGGAACGAGGGAAGGCACCGGATGAAGGTGCATAGCGTCAAGACACGACTTCAACGCTTCCGCCACATAGTCCTGGCGATCCTGTTCGCACAACTTTTCCCCCCGGTGTTGTTGGCGAACTCGACTTCAGCTTCAGACTCCCGACCTCGCATCGTCGCCTTTGGTGACAGCCTCACTGCCGGACTCGGGGTGAGCGCCGATGAATCATACCCTGCCCAACTCCAGCGGCGACTGGATACCCTCAACTATCGCTACCGGGTGATCAACGCCGGCGTCAGTGGCGACACCACGGCCGGCGGTCTTCGCAGAGTCCCCTGGGTCCTCAACAGCAAGCCTGAATTGGTCATACTCGAGCTGGGCGGAAACGACGGCCTCCGCGGGCTCAGCCTCGATCAAACGAAAAGCAATCTTACCCAGATCATCCAGCAGTTGCAGCGGGCAGGCGCAATAGTCGTCTTGGCCGGAATGAAACTCCCCCCGAACTACGGGCAAGAATACACCGCGGGCTTCGAGGCGATCTACCGGACCCTGGCCGAGCAATACCGTCTTCCCATGATCCCGTTCTTCCTCGAGGGGGTGGCCGCCTCTGCCACCTTGACCCAGGCTGACGGCATTCACCCGACAAAGGAAGGCTACCGGCTGATCGTTGAGCAGATTCTGAAAATACTCGGCCCTTTGCTTGACCAACGAATCACAAAATCCTAGGGCATTCCGGATGGAGGGGTGAAACTGAACGAACCTCCTGCCAGACCGCGATGACCAGGCAGGAGGAATCGGAATGAAACGGCATGATCTTGAGAGTTACGACTTCTTGAAGAACGTATCGTAGACACCGTAGGCCAGGACCAACCCGATGAGCGTGTAATACATTCCGGAAATCCCGCTGTAGTCTGGGGGCCCTTCACCAGCCGGCACATTCGCCAACACCGGCAACGCCTTGACCAACAACGCTATTCCTGCCATCAGGCTCACTCGCCACAGCATTTTCCCCATACCTCATCCTCCAGCAAATTTGATGACCAATTCAGGGAGCGGCATTGTACTGAAACTCCCGGGGAAGGCGCAAGGGGCTCCACGAATAGATTGGGACCAATTTCAAGAGATGGCAGGAGGGGACTGTTATTGGGGCGGCTTCGGCTTCGTGGTGGATTTGAGCGCCTCGGCTAGTTCTCTGAGGGAACCGGCGAGCTTATCGAGCTTGGTGCCTTTGCTCAGGATCTCACTCGCCACAGACCGTATCTGCCCATCGTACTGAGCCACTTCACCAGCCAAGTCGCTGACCTTGGCCAGCATTCCTTTGTAAGTGGCAACCTCGCGTTGAAGTTCCTGCAACGAGGTTTGGGCGGTCTTCGTTTCTGCCATCAAGGCCTGTAGCTGTTGGGTCAAACGCCCGACATAGGCCTCCCGATCACGCATTTCAGATTCGAGATTAACCTGCACTTCTTCACTTTCCCTGCGTCGATCTTCGAGATTTCTGATGGTATGAATCCACGTTGACACTTCTCCAGCCTCAAGTTTCGGAGGCTCGGGAACCGACTCTCCCTTTTCGATAGCCTTCATTGCCGGCTGCAGCCACCCCACAAATTGCATGACGTCGCTCAGCTTCACGTCGAGAGCGGACAACTCCGTGAGTGAAGTCCTTCCGTCGGCCGCGTAATCAGGCTGTGGCTGCGCCTTGGCCTCTCTGGCCGTGTTCGTTTTTCGCGACTGCCTGGGCTGGGCCCACCTGTGATATTCCAGCAAGACCGCAATACAGTGACGGCACATGGGCTCTTCTGGAAGGGTGCACGAGCACTTCGAAATAAGGTACCCATCTTTTAACCGGATGGTCTGTTCGTAGAGACCGGAATTGCCGATCACGGCCGAAGAAATCTGCGCGTCGTCCGCCTCCACAATACGGATGCGATTTTCCGTCAAGTATTGGTGGCCGATCTGGAATGCAGAAGATTCTGACACCGCTTGGATCATTTGCGGATCCAACAAACCCAGTCGGTCGGCGCTGCAAGGGATCTTGTTTCGCATCATTGACGACCAAAGACTCCACTACGGATGTGGCCTCAGTGTGGCGAACTCGCACGGCACTGTCAAGAACTGCTCGGTTTTATCCTTGGCATCCATCGAACGCATGTCAGGAACTGTACGGATCGTCGAATCGAACTCTACCGGCAACGTTGGGGAGGCCCGTGCTCGCTCATTGGCGTCAGCCAGATGTAATCTGCAACCCGTTCTTGCATAAGTTCCTGAATGTCATCGATTCTCTCGGCATCAAACGAAGTGAGATAGATCGTCGTCTGCTTCACATCGCCTGAAAGCCGTCTGGCGACTCGCATCGGCACCGGCAGATTGTATTGAATATGCCCCCCTCCCGTATAACTTAGGATCATGCCGCGGGATCCGATCATGTTGCGGCGGAGTTCTCTCAAGCTCGCGACGAGAGTCTTCGCCATCCCTTCGTCGCGAACCATCGACGCTTCATACATCGTTCGATATCCCTCATCGGTTCCGCCCCCATGGCAACGCCGAAGCTGATCGACGATGCGCGTGCGATAGGCAGGATCGTCAACAATATCTTCCTGTTGCATCCCCCAAGATGCCCACTCCGACCCTTCCCTGGCTCGCTCGAGACCGAGTTTTGCGACACGACGGATCAAGGGTTTCGGCGGGTTCATGGCGCGAATGGACAAATGCCGGTCACGAGCAAAGGTCACCAGTGGTTCGTAGTCTTCAAACGCCCCGCCCCAATTTTGTTTCCATAGGACCTGTTCCAGAAACTCACTCTTCACAGGCTGGTGCTTCGACAGATAGTCGTCCAACGCCGGCTGGCCGTCCCACCCGAACATTTCCATCCCGATGGTGGGCTTAAGGCCATCAGAAATCAGCTGCCCCAGAATTTTCACCGCCGCCTCGATATGGTACTTATTGTGATGCTCCTCTCCAACATAGACGATGTCGTACCCGCCTAGATCTTTGAGCCACTCAGAAGAGGACATGACACGACCAGTCTTCGTGTCCAGCACCTGCCACGGCTGCCACTCACCGCCATTACTGGGACCAATGACTGTTTGATCTTGGGGGACACAACCGAGGGCGATCGCGAGAGTGCAGAGGGAGATCTTCAGCCGGAGAGCCTGTTGAAATTGCCGAGCAGCCTCGGGGACGGAGGAAATCCCTAACATGGTGAACTCCTACCATAACGCCAAAGTGCGGACAAGTTATGTCACCCCGACGGAAAAATCCGGGAGCTTGTCTAGAACAGTCTGCCCATCCTCGTCTGTTCTAGACAGGCTCCAGTTCCTTTCGAGGGGGTGGAATTCGACAAGGCCCGCCTCACCCTCGCCATGGTAGCTAGCAGAGCCTCGCGGAGGTGCTCCGAGATGGCCGGGGCTCCCCTCAATCATCACCTCGGTGCCACCAGGCCGGACCGTAAGCCTCCCTCATTGTTGAAGGTTCTTCCACGTCCCGGGGCGTTCGATTTGTGCATCATAGCGCGAGAAACGTTTGGAAAATTGACCGTTCCTAGACCCTTTGTTAGACTTTGAGAGTGTCCTGCCATCTACTGGTGAACAACCAGAGCTAACAACCCCACGATGACATCTTCCCAAACAATCCAAGCCATCCAGGAGAATATTGCCCGCGTCATTAAGGGGAAACCGCGGGTCATCGAGATGGCGATCGTCTCTTTGCTGGCTCGAGGCCATTTGCTCTTAGAAGACGTCCCCGGAGTCGGCAAAACGACGTTGGCGCATAGCCTGGCACGTTCACTGGATTGCTCGTTTAAACGGATTCAGTTTACAAGCGATCTTCTGCCATCCGACATTGTAGGAATCTCGATTTTTAATCGCCAAAAGCAGGCCTTCGAATTCATGCCCGGCCCGATATTCGCCAATATCGTATTGGCCGACGAAATCAACCGTACGACCCCCAAGACTCAAAGTAGTCTTTTGGAGGCAATGAGCGAAGCGCAGATCTCCGTCGACAATGAGACTTATCCACTCAGCCAGCCATTTATGGTGATCGCGACTCAGAACCCATCCGAATACCACGGCACCTTTCCGCTTCCAGAATCGCAACTTGATCGGTTCCTGATGCGATTACGGATCGGCTATCCGGCTCCTGAAGAGGAAAAGAAAGTCCTCGATCGCCCCCATGCGCTCCACCCCGTGGAGGATCTCCAGCCAGTGGCCTCTTCGCCGGACGTGCTGGATCTGCAGGCTCAGGTTGATAAGATCCTCATGGAAGAGAGCCTGATGGATTATCTCCTCGCAATCGTGCTCGCGACAAGACAATCGGGCCTCCTCTCGCTGGGAGTGAGCACGCGCGGCTCGCTTGCCCTCAGCCGTGCTGCGAAGGCATTGGCCCTCGTGCGGGGTCGTAAGTATTGTCTGCCGGACGACATCAAGGAGCTGGCCCCGGTGGTCCTTTCTCATCGGATCATGGTGAACCGATCACAGGGCTTGCGGCATTGGAATTTCGAACAGGCTGAACAGATCGTACAAGATCTTGTGGAGTCCGTCCCGGTTCCTGTCTAGCTGTTCCCTCCGAAATCCATCGAACGAATCTGGTGGTACATGCTGTCCCGCGCAAGCGCCATCTTTCGGAATCTCACCCGGTATCGCTCGACTCGACTAACCTCTGAAGGGACCCGTTTTCTTTTTTTTACGCTGGCGGTCGGGGTAGCTGCCATCAACACAGGAAACAACCTCTTTTATCTGCTGCTGGCCATGATGCTCAGTCTCATCCTGATGTCGGGAATCTTTGCGGAACAATGTTTACGGCGCTTGGAATTTCATCGACATATCCCGGATCTCATCTTCGTGAACGAGCCCACGACCGCGACACTGGTGGTGACAAACCGTAAGTCGCGCCTACCCAGCTTTTCCCTGCGCCTATTCGACGTCATCGGCGAACAGGAATTCGACAGAGGTCTCACCATACGGCAGTTGTTGCCGCACACGAGTCAGATGTTGTCGTATCCATTGGTGGAGACAAGACGCGGCAGGCTCCATTTGAGCGCTGTCCGTGTTGTGACCCCGTTCCCCTTTGGCCTGTTTATCAAGAAGGCCTACTACCCCCTCGACAGAAGCATCATCGTGTGTCCGGAGATCAAACCTCTCGCAAGCGAGCTCGTTCAAGAGGTCGTCGCGCTGGGGCACGAGCATAACCTCCACCGCCGGGGATACGGGAGCGACCTGTACAACCTACGCCAGTACCAAACCGGAGACGACTCTCGAAATATCCACTGGGGAATCACCGCGAAAACATCGAAACTGATCGTGCGTGAAACGGAAGCCGAAGAACAACGTCGGATGACGCTTGTCCTGTCCACCGTTGCGCCGGCGAGTCATGACGCCCTCTTTGAGGAGGCTGTGTCCACCACAGCCTCGTTGGCCTGGCACCTTTCAGTTCGAGGCTACCAGATCAGGCTGGACACAGGAGCCACGCTGTCTCCGTTTGGGCAGGGAGAAGCACACTTAGCGAGCCTGCTGGAAACCCTAGCCCTGTGTGAACGGCGTCCCCCCGACATGGTCGGCACCCCTGTGCATGATCCGCTCCGTGCACAGTGGGACGAAAAAGAAGGAGCAACGATCGCGGTATTGCCTTGGAATGGCCCGGGCAGGTTTGTGTTAGCCGGAAGTCCAGACCTCGTGATCGATGAAACCGTCCTTGGAAGGAGGCCAGATGCCGTTTGATCAGGCACTGCGGCTAACCTCAGTCCTCCTCGCCTCCGCTGCCTTCATCGGTCTGGTGTTAGGCGCCAGCTTACCGGAGTGGCTTGTGCTGCTGACCGGCTCTGCCTTGATTCTCACGCTCCTCAGAAACCCGAAGACAGCACGACTTGAACACATCGTGGATCGTATCACGCTGTCCACGACAGCGTGGAATATGCTTGTGATCATTGCCTTTATCGGGTTTTGGATGGATTTGCTTTGGATCTCCTCCGAGCTCCTCCCGGCTGGCGTTCACTTTCTTCTCGTCCTCATGGTCATCAAACTGTTCAACTTGCATAGCCGACGGGATTATCTGCACCTGTATGCGATCAGCCTCATGGCCATCTTGGCTTCGGCTGCGCTGACGACAGACCTGTGGTATCTCCCCGTGTTTCTGGCCTACTTGCTCACCGGAGTGTGGACCCTCTTACTGAACCAGTTGACCAAAGAATCGGAAGACATTCCCGCCACAGCATCGATCCGCTTGACCCAACGCGGGATACCAGGTGGGCCAAACCAGATTACTCCCCAATTTTTTTGGCTGGCGAATGGATTGGCGCTGGGGGCGTTCTGTCTGACCGTCGTGATTTTTTTCTCGATCCCGCGAATCAGCGCAGGGTTTTTTTACAAGAGCCAAAGCGAAGGTCTCCGCACATCTGGATTCTCAGAAACCGTGGATTTAGGAGCGATCGGTCCAATCAAGCGAGACTCGAGCATCGTCATGCGAGTGGAACTTCCCGATCGACCGGACCATGAGAAAGGGCGATTCTATCTTCGGGGAATGGCCTACGACCGGTACGATGGACGATCCTGGATGAACAGACTGACACAGCGCCGTAGTCTGAGCGAGATGCCTGAAGGAACCTTCACGGTTCGCGCAGGGCGGTCTCGTCCTTCGCCTCAACTCAGTCCGGGAATTCGGCAAAACATCTTGTTGGAAGTGCTCGATACCTCCGTGCTGTTTACGACTCCCTTTGCGGAATCAATCAGCGGGCAGCTCCTGGCAGTCCAATCCGATCCGAGTGGAGCTATCTATCTCCCCTTCCCGAGCTTGTCGCGGATCGAATACTCGGTCGTGTCACGCCCTAATCCAGTTCTTCCTGCCGACATGCAGCTCCAAACCGCGGCCTACTCGGAATCCTTTGTCAGGCATTTCCTACAGCTTCCCCAAGGGTCTGAGCGAGTTGCAGCCTTCGCCCGAGAGATTATTCAGAAAAAGATGACAACCTATGACAAGGCGCGGGCCATAGAGGAATATCTCTCGAGGAATTTCCGCTATAGCCTCGACGTCGCCGAAAGTGCTCAGGAAAGACCTTTGGAAGAGTTTCTTTTTAATCGAAAAACCGGATACTGCGAACACTATGCCACAGCCATGGTAGTCATGCTCCGAACCGTTGGAATTCCTGCTCGACTCGTGACGGGCTTTCTTGCCAGCGAGTGGAATGAGTATGGAAATTACTATCTGGTTCGTCAGAGGGATGCCCATGCCTGGGTGGAAATCCACTTACCACAGTCCGGGTGGATCACCATGGACCCAACGCCAGCGGTAAGTGACGGAGTGGAGGATCCTGGGTGGTATGCGTTCAGTCGAATGATGGACACGCTCCGACTTCGCTGGAACCGTTTGTTCGTTCAGTACAATGCCGCTGATCAACTGGCCGTGGTGAAAGGACTCAAGGAGAGCACGGAAGCCGTTCGCACTCACGCCTGGAATTCGCTGTTTTCATTGCTGGGTCCTATTGGTGATGTGCTGAGGAACGCGATGCGTTACGCCGGGGAAGGCAATCTCCGCCTGTTGCTCGAGTTCCTTGGGCTTGTCTTCTTGGGATTGGGCGTCATGGTCTGGTTGGTCCTGAAACGACCCTGGACAAGTTGGATGCAGACCAAGAAGCTCTCTCCCGAAGGAAAAATAATTACACAGGTCTATCAGAAGATGATCCATTACGTTGCCCGTCATGGTATGGCCAAACCTGCGAGCGCCACTCCTCTCGAATTCTTACGAGTCGTTCAACGAGATTGGGCGAGCGCGAGTGTCGCCGTGGCAACCGTGACGGAACTATACTGTCGCGGACGATTTGGGGAAATCCCATTAAGCAAAGAGGAACTGGAACTCGCCTATCAAAGTTTGCGGGATGTGAAGGTGCTGGAACCGCCGATCCTCTGAACTTACCGCTCCGACCTCGCCAATTTCGCCGGCTCTTGCAGAGGGGGCCGGCCCCCTCGTTCAATGTCGCAGCTCTCAGGATTGAGGCGCGTTGGGCTCAAGCCGCAGGAGGAATCACTGGAGGTGTCTATCCGGCGGCGATCATAGGGAAAGGCTTCGCCTGAAGAGCCGCCGGCCCACACGAAGTGCGTTATGGAGCGGGAAACGGGATTTGAACCCGCGACCCTCGCCTTGGCAAGGCGATGCTCTACCACTGAGCTATTCCCGCTCAAGCGAAGTCAAAAGAGGGGTGGGATTTTACTGAGCGGCATCCACACTGTCAAGCAAACGGACCGGCGTGGAAATCCACCGCGTCCGCCAAATTAACCGTTAACAGCGCATAATTATGCTACTGAATAGTAACGCAGGGATTTGAGACAGTATGAGAACAAAAGTTATTGTTTTCTTGTGGAATGCAATGATAGTATTCCTCCCGTTTCCTTTAGGCGATACCAAAACTACCCATTGTGGAGATTTCTCTCATATTGTCCCAGCGCAAATGATCAATCTTTTAATTAAGTTTATAAATCGTTTACTTGATTCTATGCAGAGTGATCCCGGCCAAGCCATATTGGTTTAGTTATTGCGTACTATCTACCGGTCTAGCTATGCCCAAGGTTTTTGAAAAACCGACTAGAGTCCGAGAGATGAACGTCGTCAATTCAGGCCAAAGTGATTCATTCTCTAACATTTGGACAGCTGGACAGCTCAGGAACGGATTGTAAGGTGGGAAGATTTGCTGTTGTGCCTCAGGGAAGGAAAGTGGGGTTAATGAAGCCTCAACTGTAGGAGG
>JBQTHY010000002.1:0-6845 GCA_052389395.1 Nitrospiraceae bacterium
TGTCTTCTGCGCATGCGGCCTTATACCCCTCGGCCTCTTTCCAGCGAACCATCCGCTGCCGCACGATCTGCTGACAAGCCAGCGGCAGCCGTTTCATGCGCTGCGCGACACAACGCCGCCGCTCTTCCCCAGCCAGTGAATCCGGACAGAACTGTTGAACTTCCGCGTCACATTTCACTTCTGCAATTTGTCGGGTACGGGCATCACCTGGAAGTTGAAAATCGCCCCTCGTCTCTGAAGTCGCCGGTTGGCCTGATACTCCTGATCTCTCGGCCCCCTCGTGGTTCGGGACACCGGCTGGCTGGGCTGTGGAAACTCCGGGGATCGTCAGATCGAGCTCTTGTACGGCTGGTGGGACCGCAACAATGGGCTGCTGCTGTGCCGACAGCAGCTCATCCTTGGAAGGCAGGTTGGCCCACACGATGCCCCAGACTATGACCAGCCCGAACACCGAAACCAGACTCGCAGTGACCTTCCCTGATGGTTCTTGTTTGTCCGTCGTCTTCATCTCTGGCGAGGAAAGACTAAAACGTGTTGGAAATCATCGAAATGACCGGTTTGCGCAGTACCGGATCGGGCCACCTCAAGACCACCGTTTGGGAAACAGGGGGTGAGTGCGGAGAGAATGAAAACGCGAACTAGTTTTCCGGGGTTTCAACAATGTGATTTTCGAACCTGGTGCAGCCCTCGGCCAGCAAGCGGTTTGTCAGCATCTCGCCAGGCCATTCAATGGCAAGATCAGCCGTAAACACCCAGACATCGGGAGACGTCCACACCGGACCATGTTCTTCCGGAAGTTCGGGATCAAACAGGTCGGTCCACACCGGCATGTACACCCCATTCCCGCATTGCGTATGCAGATGCACGATGGTGCGCGACCGCACGAGAGGGTCCAGCTCTCTCCACACGGCCGCAGTTTCGTCGGCCAAGTGGTGAAGACGTACCGCATTCTGCGCGTCGAACATCGCGTACGCAGCGTAGACAGGCGCTTCAATAGTATCGGGCGCACGCGCCAGCTCCGGACATTGTTCTACCAGTCCTTCGAGAATCGCGCGCCGGTGACGATCTTCCCATGAATCGGGCAGACCAGGGTCCGGCGCCCCGATAAGCTCAAATAAGAGAAATGCGGTATTTTCAACCGGTGGAAGGAGCCGCGCAGCCACTGATTGCGCACGCTGTGAATCCGCGACCGTCGTGATGTGGTCATGGAGCATCTGGAGATTCAGCATTTCCAACGTGGCATCGGTCAGCAGGCGCGATTCGACACGGACGACGGTTCCCGCGGGCAACTGCAGATGCCGGTGGAGCAGATCGGCTGTGGCGATCGGATCGATTTTCAGTTTGAGTGGAGACGTGAGGTTGGCTTGCAGGGGCAACTCCAAGGCAGCGATTGTGGCATAGGCCGGCTTTTCATCATCCGGTCCATCTAATAGTAATGTGCAGCTGGCCTCGGCCACGAGGTCGAACAGCCATTCCGCCATCTCTTCGTCGAGGGCAGCAAGCACCGTCAGTAAATCGTGCTCTCGCCCCTGTTCAAGAAAAGCCTGCAGCGTATCGATCGCATCATCGGTATCTCCGTGGTCGTGGCGGCGGGCATTGATGAGGTGAATGAGATCGCGCGTGAGAGGGTCAGGACGAGACCAGGCTAACATGGACGCCCCCTACGAACCGACGAGATCGGTTTCACTCTCCAGCATCGCACACGATGCATGTTGCCAAACTTTCTCGCAAGGAGCAAGCACCCGGATGGTTCTTACGCCCGGATCGGCCCGATCGCTCATACAGTTGCGCCGCTCCTATTCACCGATGACCTTCACCAGAACCCGCTTACGCCGACGTCCGTCGAACTCGCCATAAAAGATCTTTTCCCAGGGACCGAAATCAAGTTTGCCTTCCGTAATCGCGACAACCACTTCGCGACCCATCACTTGCCGCTTCAGGTGAGCATCCCCATTATCTTCTCCCGTGTCGTTATGCCGATAGCAAGCCTGGTGCGGAGCGAGCCGCTCGAGAAATTCATCATAGTCCTGCAACAGGCCCTGCTCATCGTCATTAATATACACACTCGCCGTGATATGCATGGCGTTCACCAATACCAAGCCCTCCTGTACCCGGCTCTTCTTCACCACCGCCTCGACCTGTGGCGTGATATTGAGATAAGCCCCCCTGGTTCTTGTCTCGAACCAGAGCTCTTCGCGATAGGATTTCATGGGTGATCAGTCGTGTGGCCGCATTCTGCCCACTGGACAACAAGAGATTCAAGAGGGCACCCCATGTTTCCGTCAGCAGATGTGGCAAGGCGCAGAAGAGACTATAATACCTGCCGGCATGAACTTGCGTTCCCGCATACAACCTCCCCGCTTCTCACAGAACGCGCGCACCGTCCTACAACAGCGCTACCTGGCCAAAAATTCGAGAGGCGTCGTGGTCGAATCGCCGGCCGACATGTTCTGGCGTGTGGCCCACGATATCGCCTTGGCCGAACAACAATACCCACGTGCCACGCGCCAACACCGTCTGGCCCGTCAGTTTTATGATCTGATGGCATCCCATATTTTTCTGCCGAATTCGCCCACATTGATGAACGCAGGCCGTCCGCTCCAACAGCTCTCGGCCTGCTTTGTCTTACCGGTGGACGATTCGTTGGATTCAATCTTCGACGCCGTCAAATACCAGGCCCTCATCCACCAGTCCGGCGGAGGCACAGGATTCTCGTTCAGCCACCTCCGCCCCCATGCCGACCGTGTGGCCACCACGAGCGGACTCGCGTCCGGCCCGGTCTCTTTCATGCGCATCTTCAACATGTCCACCGATGTCATCAAACAAGGAGGAACCAGACGCGGGGCCAATATGGGCATCCTGAGAGTCGACCATCCGGACATTCTTGACTTCATCGCGCTGAAGCAACAGCAAGGAGAGATGACAAACTTCAATCTCTCGGTCGGCCTTACCGACCGTTTCATGAATGCGGTTAAACGAGGTCGGTCGTATGCCCTCATCAATCCACGCACCACCAAATCCGTGCGGCGACTTCCCGCAGTTGTTGTCTTTGATCACTTGGTACAAGCAGCCTGGCAATCGGGCGAACCGGGAGTCCTCTTTCTCGACGCCATCAACAAGGCGAACCCCACGCCCCACTTGGGATCCATCGAAGCGACGAATCCCTGCGGTGAACAACCACTGCTCGCCTATGAATCCTGCACGCTCGGATCGATCAACGTCGCCCGGTGTCTCACATCGCAAGGCAAGGCTCGCACCATCGACTATGATCGACTCGCCGTCATCATTCCGCTCGCCGTTCGGTTTCTCGATAATGTCCTCGATCGAACCCGTTTTCCTCTGCCGGCCATTGAAACACACACTAAACGGACAAGAAAGATCGGTCTTGGAATCATGGGATTCGCCGATGTCTTGATTCAACTGGGCATTCCCTACGATACGGACGAGGCATTACGAATTGCCGACCGACTGATGGGATTCATCCAATCCCATGCCCATGCAGCTTCTCACCGACTCGCAGAGGAGCGTGGAGTCTTCCCCGCATACCAGGGGAGTCGCCTTCAAGCGCAGGGCATGCGGCGACGCAACGCCACCGTCACGACGATTGCTCCCACCGGCACCATCAGCATCCTGGCAGACTGTTCAGCCGGTATCGAGCCGCTGTACGGAATCAGTGTCGCCCGCACCGTCATGGAAGACATCCGTCTGGAAAGCCTTCATCCCGAATTCTTGAAACAGGCTCGTACCAGAGGACTCCCTCTCGCTCAATTGCGGCGAGAGCTGGCCTACCGGGAATCCATCCAACATCTGCCCCAGATCCCCGAAGATCTGCGGCGGCTCTTCGTGACCGCCCACGACATCGACCCGGCCCATCATGTCCGGATGCAGGCGGTCTTCCAACGGCATAGCGACAGCGGCGTATCGAAAACGATCAATCTTCCCGCTACCGCCTCGCCGAAAGACGTGGCTTCCGCCTTCATACTCGCGCATCAACTTGGCTGCAAAGGCCTGACCGTCTATCGGTCAGGCAGTCGAGCGCATCAAGTCTTGGCCTGTTCCCACGTGCAGTCCTGCTGAAACAGAAGTCTGAGAGGCTGGTCATCAACCATGGCCCCTGGGGCTCACGACCCACTCTGCTGGATTTCCTCACAAAATTGACACCTCTCGGGGTTGGTGATAAGTATTTTCCCAGGTTCTACGATGAGAAACTGCTCGCCACAGGGAGGTGCTAGATGTTCGCTGTCGCTGGAGCCCCGTCGTTCGCCGGCAGTCCTCTGACCTGGAGTCTCCTCTTCGCCCGTCAGCCGGAACCGGATTTGGAATTTACGGAAGAGGAATTGGAACAAACGACGAACGTACGATCGTCGCCTCCGATGAAATCGCCGAAGAAATCCGGCGGACGTCCTCTCCTCTGGATTCTGCTGGTCGCCCTGGTCGGTGGTGGCGCCTACGTTGCAATGGAACCCGAAATGATCATGGATCTTGTGGGGCCGATCCTCGGTGAATCACCGGAGCCGCAACAGCAGCGGCCTATAGCTATGACTCCCCCCTCGCCCACGCAGGTTCCAGCCATACCGCGCAGTAAGCCAGAACCGGCAGATCAAGCCCCTGCCGCACCACCGGTCGCGACCCCAGAGACCGCGCCGGCAGCGACACAAACACGGAGCATGCCCACAGCTTCAGTCCCGACGCAGCCACCGGCGACGATGAGTTCGCCGGCCCCGGCCGCCACTTCACCACCTGTGATCGCAACGTCGATTCCTCTGTTCAGTGAAGGGCAAAAAGTTACGGTCCTGCCGAACCCCGCAACTCCACGTGACAAAGTAACCCTCATGCAGGATGCAGCGGGAACGAAACTTGGACCAGCCATTCCCCCAGGGACAACCCTCACGATTCTTGATGGCGACTTGCAGAGCGGTGGGTGGGTCTACTCCGTCCGCAGCGACTACGGTACCAAGGGGTGGATCGCTGAGAAGGCGATTCAGTTGAAGCCCTGATCGCTCAAGAAGAACTCGCCACATGATCTCACACAGAGGGCGGCGGCACACTCTCGTGCCGCCGCCCGCTGTGCTATAATGCCGCCCGTTCATAATGCCCTTTCCCACCATGGTGACCAGAGAATACAGAAAATCATGCGCGCTGTGATCTTTGATTTCGATGGAGTCATCGCAGACACCGAACCCCTACACTTCGAGGGGCTGCGCCGGACGCTTGCCGACATCGCCATTACGTTGACCGAGGCGGACTACTACACCAACTATCTTGGTTTCGACGATAGGGGATGTATCCTGGAAGCGCTTCGGGTCAACCAGCGATCGGCGACGGAACTGCTGGTACAAGACCTGATGCACAAGAAAGCCGTAGCCTACTTGTCCTCGATCAACGACCACCTTGTGATTTTCCCGGGCGTCAGAGAGTTCGTAGAGGAGGCCGCGGCCACCTACCCGATCGCCATTGCCTCGGGCGCCCTACGGCCGGAGATCGAACTGATTCTGGAACAGACCGGCATCCGAAAGGCTTTTCGCCATATCACGAGCGCGGAGGATGTGACCAAGGGCAAACCGGATCCCCAGCCGTTCCTGCACGCATTGACCGGGTTGAATCGACTCAGCCCCACCTCCATGATGTCGCCGGAATCTTGCTTGGCTATTGAAGACTCACTGCCCGGCATCAGGTCCGCGAAGTCGGCGGGGATGAAAGTCCTGGCCGTCGCCAACACTCACACCGTGCAAGACCTGCGCGAAGCCCATGCGATCGTGCAGAGTTTGTCGGAGGTCCGCTTGCACGAACTCCGCGATCGGCTCTGGGAAGGGTAACCCCAATGGTCACCGGTCCCTCAGCTAAGCTCGGCCCGCGACGAGCTCGGTCGAGTCGGGCCGGAGCTTGTCGAAGGCGGCCGAGTCGGACGATGAGCTTGCCCCCCGACCCCTCGACCTCGCTCGGGGTCGAGCCTGAGCGGGGTCGAAGGCTCGACTCGGCTCTGGGCCCTGAGCATCTCGAAGGGTAGAACCGCCATTCGTCAACCGGGAAGATGTACCGCGAACATATCAAGACTTTCATGCTGCTCTTGCTACTGACAAATAACGATTGACTTCGCACAGCTATGAGGATCTGCTCGCTCGTCCCAGGCGCAACAGAAGTGATCGCCGCCCTCGGCCTAACCGACCAGCTCGTGGGAATCAGCCACGAATGCGACTTCCCCTCATCAGTTCGCCACGCGACCGTGATGATCGAACCCATTGTAGGCAGGGGACAGGCGCTCAGTGCGGAGATCGATCGGCAGGTGAAGGAACTGGTCAAAACAGGAAAGCGGCTCTATAGGCTCGACGAGCAAGCCTTTCATCGAGCTCAACCGGACCTGATCTTGACGCAAGACCTGTGTCACGTCTGCGCCGTGACCCCGGACCAGCTCACCCGCGCTATTCAATGCCTCCCACACAAAGCCGACGTCGTCACGCTCGGTCCGACCACGATTGAGGGGATGATCCTCGACATTGAGCGGATCGCCGAAGCGGTCGGCCGACTTTCCAAGGGGCAAGCGCTCGCCGACAGTCTCCGACGCAGACTGGATCTTGTGCGCGAACGGACCGCCACATCGACGCCGCGCCCGTGCGTCGTATGTCTCGAATGGCTGGCTCCGCTTTACGTGGCAGGCCACTGGGTTCCGGAAATGGTCGAACTTGCCGGTGGCAGCGATGTGCTTGGATCCAAGGGAGTGCCATCGCGTGAAACGACGTGGGCGGAAGTGGAAGCGGCGCAGCCGGACATCGTTCTTCTGATGCCTTGCGGCTACTCGATCGACCGGACGATCCAAGAACTCGTTCGAATCGCTCAAGGACAGAACG
>JBQTHY010000003.1:0-18983 GCA_052389395.1 Nitrospiraceae bacterium
CTGGTGTTCGTCAAGAAACACTCATCGGCCTGATACAACTGGTCCGGCGTGAAGCGTCCTTCCTCGACCGAAATCCGCAATTCCGCCGCCAATTGAATCACAATGCTTCGTGTGATGCCGTCCAGAAGGCCGCACTCGACGTCTGGGGTTCGGAGGCAGCGTCCGGTCACGAAGAAGAGATTGCTCACGGTACATTCGGTCAGATGATGTTCCCAATTCAGCATGAGGGCGTCGAACACCCCGGCGGCGATCGCTTCACGTTTGGCAAGGATGTTATTGAGGAAATTGGTAGCCTTGATCTGTGGAGACAACGCGCTAGGCAGGTTTCTTCTGGTTGAGGCAATTATCAGCGCGACGCCCTTCTCATAGGTAGAAGCGACCGGTGCGGTAAGAGGCTTGGCCATGATCACCACTGTCGGAGACGGGCACAATGAAGGGTCCAGCCCGATGTCACCGACTCCCCGTGAAATCGTAATCCTTAGATAGGCATCCTGCTGAGCATTGCCGACCTGATTGCGAACCATCAATTCGTGTAGGAGGTCCGGCCAGTGCTTTACGGGGACCGGAATGGTCAATCCGATGGCATCTGCGGATCGGAATAATCGTGCTATATGTTGGTCGCGCATGAAAATACGGTTCCCGTAGGAGCGAATCGTTTCGTAGACTCCGTCTCCGTAGAGAAACCCATGGTCGAAAACAGAGATCAGGGCCTCTTCTTCCTTCACAAATTTGTTGTTTAGGTAGATCCACATGGTGGCGGGGTGTGTTATGAGAACGCGCTCAAAAAGGCCTGGGCTTTGTGAATGGTTTCCTCATACTCTCTCGCCGGTTCAGAATCGGCCACAATCCCGGCGCCGACCTGAAGGTAGCCCTTGCCGTTTCTTATGACCAGGGTCCGAATCAAGATATTAAAGTCGAGGTCACCGCTCCAACTGAGGTATCCCATAGAGCCGGTATAGGGACCACGACGTACCGGCTCCAACTCCTCGATGATCTCCATACAGCGAATCTTGGGTGCGCCAGTAATCGTTCCTCCCGGGAAGATGGCTCTGAGCAGATCAAACCCCGTGACGCTGTTTTTCAGGGTGCCTGCGACATGAGAGACGAGGTGGTTGACATGGGAGTACTGCTCCAACGTCATGAGCTCGTCCACCTGGATGCTCCCGAAGTCGCATACCCGTCCGAGGTCATTCCGTTCAAGGTCTACCAGCATGACGTGTTCTGCACATTCTTTTCTGTTTGAGCGCAACTCCTCGATAAGGCGCTGGTCGTCAGCCGCGTTCCGGCCGCGTGGCCGGGTTCCGGCAATCGGGCGTGTGTCCGCTCGCCTTCCATGGAGGCGGACCAGTCGCTCAGGCGATGAACTCACGAAGCTAGTTTGGTCAAACCGCAGCAACCCGGCGAACGGTGAAGGATTCAGCGTGCGCACACGACCATAGGTGAACAGATCGGACTGAAGCTCGCATCGAGGTGTGAACGCATCACACGTGACGGTAAAACGGTGTGATACGTTGGCTTGGTAGATGTCGCCTGCCGCGATGTAGTCCTGACAGCGTCGGACGCGATCCATATACGATGACCGTTCTTGTTCAGGCGAAAAAGTAAGAGGGCCGAGTGCATCGTGCGTTATTCCAGCTGCGGCAGCGCCTGACAGCCTCGCCTCCAACGCAGCGAGGCGGTCACACCCCTCTCGATATAACTTTTCCCGTGGCTCGCCCAAGAATCGCTCGATGGGTGGACAGAACATGAGCACCAAACGGCTGAGCTTGTGGTCAATCGCTGCCACAAGGTCGAAAAAGCCAAACTCAAGGTCGGGAGTGGCGAGGTCATCGAGAGCAATCGACGGCAACGTCTCGAATTGGCGTACCAAATCATAGCTAAAGTAGCCGACCGCTCCTCCGAAAAATGGCGGGACATCGGGGGGACGGGCGATGCGTGAGTGGCCGATAAGTTGGGAAAGTTGCTGAAACGGGGCCGGGCCGGACACTTCGTGGCCGTCCGCGACTCGACGCGTGCACGTGTCGTCTCTTCCAGCGAACACCTGGTAAGGATCACTGGCGAAGAACGAGTAACGGCCCATAGTGGCACAGCCGTTGCCGCTCTCGAAGAGAAAGGATGGACGTCGAGCCGAGGCAATTTTCGCGTAGAGCTCGAACGAGCTTACTGATGGGCAAGGGAGTATTACAACGAGTGGCGAAGGGGGACCTTGAAGGAACGGCGTCGCTAAGGGTCTTGTCATCGGCGTGGGTAAAACATATTCCTCTTAACGAAGGTGAGTCACTATACCGCAGCCTGTCCCACAGGGACAGACCTCTAACGGCTTGACATTTCGAATAGGATTCTGATTGAATAGCGCGCCCATTCTCGGTAGAGTCCTTGCTTGTCTTCTGCATGTGTACTCGCCTCCGTGGGTATGGCATGCCCCCTTCACAAGATCCGTTCTATGCGGGGCTCGGCCAGGCCGTTCGAATTGGAACGGAACTGCTTGCTGCGCTGATCGTCGGGGGTGGGCTTGGATGGGTTATTGATACCTATGTCATGGGGTCCACTCCTTGGGGGGTGGTCATTGGGTTAGGGTTAGGTGCTGCGGCTGGAATCAGAGGCGCCTATCGGGCCGCACAGCGATGGCAGGATTCGTCGGGTAATTCGAGTAGACAAGGGTAATTCATGGAAGAAAGTCCTCTCCATCCGTTCGAACTCCACAACATCGTCCCGATCACGCTAGGGGGGCTGGATATTTCCATCAATAAGGCCGTGATCATGATGTGGGTCGTCGTGGCCTTGGTCACCCTGTTGATGACCAAAGCCGGCTCGGCACGACGGCTTGTTCCGGGCAAGCTGCAGAGCTTGGCGGAATTGTTGGTTGAGTTCATTCGAGGAATCATTCTGGACACGATGGGACAGGCAGGGATGAAATTCTTCCCGCTCGTCGCGACGTTATTTCTTTTCATTCTTTTCTGCAATCTGCTCGGTTTGATTCCAGGCACGTACACGGTGACCAGTCAGATTATCGTCACGGCCGTCTTTGCCATCACCATGTATGGACTCAGCTTGCTGATGGGGCTCATCCTCCATGGCGTCAAGTTTATCCCCGGAATTCTGATTCCTCCGGGCACCCCCTGGTGGTTGATTCCCCTCATGATCCCGATCGAATTCGTCAGCCAGGTGGCCCGGCCGATGTCGCTGGCGGTCCGGCTCTTTGCCAACATGACCGCAGGCCATACGATTTTGGGCGTGTTGTTCGGTCTTGCCATCAGCGGAGGGCTCCTGATCGGGTGGTTGCCCTTCGCGTTCACGATTGCAATGAACGGCTTGGAGTTGATCATTGCGTTCATCCAGGCCTATATCTTTACCGTTTTGACATGCGTCTATTTGGGAGATGCGTTCCACCTGCACGGGAGCGAAGAGCACGCGCATTGAGTCGGGTGCACCAGACAAGGGAGGGGTAGAACCAATGGATTCAGCAGCAGCAGCATTGTTGGGAATGGGGTTGGCGGCAGCGGGATTTGCCGGGGCTGGTGTTGGGATCGGCTACATTTTCGGCAAGATGATCGAAGCGGTGGCGCGTCAGCCGGAAGCTGAAGGCCGGGTCGGCAAGTACATGTGGATCGGGTTTGCGCTGGTCGAAGCCATCGCGTTATACGGGCTGGTCATTGCGTTCATCGTCATGGGCCTCCGCAAATAACAGTGCTGAGCAATGAGTGCGCAGTGCTGAGAAAAGCGCTCGGCACTCAGGACTCAGCACACAGCACTTAGGTTAAACCATGCCGCAGTTTGAATCTCAGTTTTTCTCCTCCCTGATCTTCTGGGAGGTGGTGTCCTTTGCGGTCCTGTTTTTTGTGCTTTACAAATTTGCCTTCCCCGGCATCCTGAGCATTCTCGAAGAGCGAGAAAAGAAGATTAAGGACAGTTTGGATCAAGCCGAGCGTCACAGGTCTGAGGCTGAGCAGAGACTGAAAGAGTACGAAGCGAAGCTCAGTGCGGCGGCGAAGGATGCGGAAGGCATCCTTGCGGCGGCGAAGGAGCGCGCACAACGGTTGCTCGATGAGAATGAGCAACGGTTAACCGCGGAAGCGGAACGGATCAAGGGCGATGCGGCACGCGAGATTGAAAACGAACGGCGGAAAGCGGTGCAGGATATTCGAAACCAGACGACCGACCTGGCTCTTCTGGTGGCGGAGAAAGTGGTGCAGCGTAGCCTGACCGAGGCCGACCAGCGGAAGTTTGCTGACGAAGCTCTCGATGCCCTTTCAAAGTCCTACCAGCGGTAACGAGTCGAACTTGGGTGGGGTCATCCCAGACTGACTCCACCCGGACGATACCCTTCCAAATCCACTGTGACGAATCGGAATCCCAGCTCTTTAAGTCTGGTACTGACTCTTGCGCACCGCTCAGCTTCCATGAGTAACTGCAGGTCGCGTTGGCCGACCTCGATTCTCGCGATCTCACCGTGGTCACGGACTCGATAGTGTCGGAGCCCCTCGCGTTGGAGAGCGGCTTCGGCTTCTTCGATCCGGCTCAGTTTATCCATGGTAATCGTCATGCCGCGGGGGATTCGTGACGAGAGACAGGCTGCGGCTGGCTTATCCCAGTTCGAGAGCCCGAGACCCTTGGCGAGGATGCGGATGTCGGCTTTCGACAGCTCAGCATCGACCAGCGGGCTACGCACGCCCCATTCCCTTGCGGCTCTGATGCCGGGGCGGTCATCACCAAGATCATCAAGATTGGTACCATCAACCACACACGAGATGGCGCGCGCTTGTCGTATCGTCCCAAGGAGTTGGTAGAGATCGGTCTTGCAGTGGAAACAGCGGGCCGCGTCATTCTTGGTGAATTCTGGAATTTCCAGCTGATCCGTCCGCACGATTTCGTGGCGGGCCCCGATTTCTTGGGCGAGGCGCTTAGCCGTCTCCAATTCAATCGACGGAAACGTCGGTGAGACCGCTGTAACCCCCATGGCCTTGTCTTGTAGTTGCTCGTGGGCCACCTTGAGGACGAACGTGCTGTCGATCCCACCGGAATAAGCCACCAATACGGACCGCATCTCGGAAAGTAGGCCACGAAGGCGGTCGAGCTTGCGTTGGAGAAGGTCATCCTGCATAGAGTTCGTTGCCCGGCGGTCGGCTCCTAGTGGCGGACTTTGGCCTTAGCAATGTTGCCGACGACGACGAGGGCGTAATGTTGAGGGTCGAGATACTGTCTGGCGACGCGCTGCACGTCCTCTTTCGTCACACGGTCGATCCACCTGGGGTATTGGCTGAAGTACTCAAATCCCAATCCGAAAAATTCCACTTGGGCCAACACGTGCGCTAATTTGGCTGTGGAGTCCAACCGTAACGGGAAGCTCCCCATGAGAAACGATTTGGCTTCGGCGAGTTCTTGATCGCTGACCGGCATTTCGCGCATGGCTTTTATTTCGGCCAGCACGCCGCTGATCGCCTGATTGGTGGTTTCTGTTCTGGTCTGGAGATTGACCCAGAAGGAGCCGGGCATCGCCCGAGCCTCGTAATGACTCATGATGCTGTATGCCAACCCCTGCTTGTCGCGGATGGAGTCCATCAGGCGTGACGAAAATCCCCCGGCGCCCAGAATATGATTCATCACGGTCACGGCGTAAAAGTCGGGGTTGGTCCGACTGATCCCGCCATGGCCCAACACGATGGTGGATTGGGTCAGGTCCTTTTCAATGAGCTGCACGGTCTTCTTGTTGATGACGCCCGACTTCTTGACCGTCCTAGTTTGTGCGGACCCCTTCTTCCAGGCCCCAAAATGGGTTTGGACAAGCGCCGTGGCCTGTTCCACCGTGATATCGCCGACAATGGCGAGAATGACTTGATTGGGGAGATACTCTTTGGCGTAGAAGCCTTGCACGTCGGCCAGGGTGACTTTGCTCAGAGTTTCCTCGGTTCCGTTCACCGGCCACCGATAGGGGTGATTGTGGAAGACTAGCTGGTTAAATGCTTTGATAGCTACGTGGCCGGGATCGTCGTTGTCGCTGGCGATTTCGCCAAGAATCTGCGACCGCACCCGTTCGAATTCCTGCTTGGGGAACGTAGGGTGCAGAAGAATGTCGGCCAGAAGCGTGAAGCCGAGGTCGACGTCTTTCTTGAGGATGCGCGCCGAGGCGGTCGTGAAATCTTCACCGCCTTTGACGACTAAGGAGCCGCCGACAAAGTCGATCTGCTCAGCCAGCTGTTTCGAGGATCTGGTCGTGGTGCCTTCATCCAGGAGACTGGCCACCAAATTCGCCAGGCCTGCCTTCTCCGGTGGGTCTTGAGCCGAACCGGCCTTGATGAGAGCATGGATTTCGACGATGGGAAGAAAACGTTGCTCTAACACCAGGACCGTCATCCCATTGGCAGTCGTAATCTTGGCCGGGGAGATGTCTGCCGCGTATCCTAATGCGGTGGCGCTGACCAATGCAGCGATGAGCCCCGATATGGCCATTTCCGACCACCTGCGGAAGGTCCGGAAGTGATGATGCGGGTACCTCTTGGCTGTGAACCTGTAGCGCATAGCTTCTTGTGTCAGCTAAGGCTTCCCGTGTTGAGCCGCCGTGGGGGCCGGTTCTGGTTGTTTGGAAGGCAGCGGAACAAGCAACCCGACGGTCCGGTTGTCTGATGTCAAATACTGCTTGGCCACCCGCTGCACATCCTTTGCCGTCACGGCACGGATGCGGTCCAGAAATTGATCGACCCGCCGCCAGCCTGCGCCAATGGATTCCGACTGTCCGAGTAACATGGCGTGGCGAAAATTCGAATCCTGCTCGAATATGCGAGACGCCTCTACTTGATTCTTGGCCCGCTGTAGTTCCAGTTCGGACGGCGGCTCGCTCTGCAACCGGGTGATCTCGCGCTGCAGTGCATCTTCGACCACTTCAACCTTTGCGCCCGGGCTGACAAGTGAGTAGAAATAAAAAAGACTGGGATCAGCCTGCATCAAGCTGTATTCAGCCCCGACTGCCAACGAGTTTTTCTGATCGTAGACTAAGCTTTGATAGAGCCTGGAACTTTTCCCGTGCGAGAGAATCGATTCGAGGATGTCGAGGGCGAAGGAGTCTTCACTGGAATAATTGGGCACGCGAAACCCCATCATCACAAAGGGAACCTGCGCTTCGCGCTTGAGGAGAAAGCGCCGTTCGCCCCGTTGTTCTGGTTCAGCCGAAAGGGCCTGTTTGGGTGAAGGGCCTTTGGGAATCGGCTCAAACAATTGCTTGATCGTCGGGAGTAAGGCGTCCGCTTTGATATCACCCACCACAATCAGCGTGGCATTGTTCGGAGAGTAGAACGTGTCGTAGTGACGCTGCAAATCCTCCAGGGTCATCGCGTCGAGATCGGCAAACCAGCCGATTACCGGCCAATGATAGGGGTGGCTCAGGAAAGCTTGAGCAAACAACGCTTCGACCAGCGCTCCTTGCGGATCGTCCACCGTCCTGAGACGCCGCTCTTCTTTCACTACCTCACGCTCGGTCTGAAATTCACTGTCCTCGAGGATTAGACCCTGCATCCGGTCGGCTTCGAGTTCCAAGGCCAGCTCCACACGATCAGCTGCGAGGTTTTCAAAATAGGCGGTGAAGTCCTGGCTGGTAAAGGCGTTGTCGATCCCGCCGTTCTTGCGGATGGTACGGGAGAATGAACCCTTGGGATACTTCGCCGTGCCTTTGAACATCATGTGTTCAAGCATGTGGGAGAGCCCGGCTCGGCCCATCACTTCGTTCCGGGAACCGACTTTGTACCACACCTGCACCGTCGCTACCGGGGCCTTCGGGACCTCGACGAGCAGCACTTTCATCCCGTTCGACAGAATATGTTCACGAGGGTCTACTGCGATCGACGGAGAGGTTTCGACGAGAACGAACAATACTGCGAGGAGGCACGCTGAGGAATAGTGATAGATGATCGGCCGGATCATGATGCGATGAACGCAGGAGGCATGCTAACAACGAGATTCAATAGGTGTCAAGGTAACTGATTCGTGGCCCACGGGGAGATCCCCCAATTGTCCGCAGGCGCCAAGCACGTCTCGTCCCCGGCTTTTGCGAACGAACACATCGATGCCGGCTTCACGGAGCACAGATTGAAAGAGGAGGATGTCGTGGTCTGGTGGACGATGAAAGCGGCTTCCAGGAAATTCGTTGAAGGGGATCAGATTCACTTTACACCTCGTGCCTCTGAGCAGATTCACCAGACGTTGGGCATCGCCGAGGCGATCGTTCACGCCGGCTAAAAGGACGTATTCAAAGGTCAGCCGCCGGGTTGGGGCAAGCGGATAGCGGCGACAGGCAGCCATCAGCGACTTGAGCGAAGAAATCTCGCTGGCGGAAGGCATCAGTTCCCGACGCTGCTCTTCCATCGAGGCATTGATGGAGATGGCCAGATTCACACCGAGCGCCGCGACCTCCTTCAGACGAGACGCGAGGCCCGCCGTAGAAATCGTAATACGTCTCGGCGACCATCCGAGACCCCATGACTTATTAGTCAAACAAGCAATCGCGATCCCGAGCGCGTCCAGATTCGCCAAGGGTTCTCCCATCCCCATGAAGACCAGATTGGTGATGCGCTCACCGGCAGCCAGCTGATCTTGGGCGGTCAACACCTGGTCGACAATTTCGTAGCTCATCAGGTTGCGTTTCAATCCCATGGTGCCGGTCAGGCAAAATCTGCAATCCAACGTGCAGCCGACCTGGGTCGACACGCACAGCGTCAGCCGCTTGCCATCTGGAATCAGCACGGTTTCAATCGTCATCCCGTCATCGAGCGTTAGCAGAAGTTTACGCGTGCCGTCCTGAGACACCAGGACAGAACAGGAGGTCGAGCGGTGGATGGTCGCGAGTTCGGTCACCGTGAGCCGATCACGCGTGGAGAGATCAGTCATTTGAGCAATGCCGCGCGCGCGTCGCTGGTAGAGCCAGCGGAGGATTTGCCCCGCACGATAGTCCGGCCATCCCTGCGCCCGGACGAACTTCACCATCTGTTGTTCGGTCAGGCTCAATAAGTTGATCAGAGCGTTTGGCTGTGGCATAGAGCAGGCTCTCGGCTTTTTCCCATTGCCAGGAGCCTACCATAAGTGAGAACAAAACCAACACAATGAGGCAGCGGGGGTGGGGTGGTGGTCATGATACTTCTTCCATTACGGTCCGTGGCGTATATAATGAACGTCGAGGAAGCATCATGAATACCCGAGATGAATGGTATTCAATCGTGGGCCACGGAATCGTGCTGGTGTCCATGGTGGCCCTGATTGTTGGAGGGGTTGCCGCATTCCTTGACGCGTATGGAGCGCAGGTTGCGGCTTCAGAGCGGCAGCAGGCGGATGGCTGTGCATCAGGGGAGGACTGTTTCATCGCGGCGGCCTGGCCTAAAGAGCGGTTGGGCAATGTTTTGACCAGGGATCAGGTTGTTGCGCTCAAGCTTGAGCGGCTCCGGAGAGTGATGGAGCAGTTCCCGGCTTCGCTCTGGGCCAAGCGAGCGGGGCTGCTATCGGGCGTGATCCTGATCGAGCGGAACCCGGCTGCCGCCATCCAGTACCTTCGCGCCGCCCAGCGGGACTTCTCTGTTCTCGATGACTACATTCGATTCTGGACGGGTGAAGCCTTGCTTCACCTGGGTGATGCCAAGGAAGCGGCGGCCATGTTTGAGGCTGTGCCGCAAGCAGTCTCTGATTCGAACCTCTTCAATCTAGCCACCCTCCGTGCGGGGGAAGCCTGGTACCAAGCCTCCAACTGTCCCGAAGCGGTCCCCTGGCTCGTCAAAGCGGTGAGTCTGAACGACAAGGACCCACGGGTTTCTCAAGCCTGGTTGCGGTTGGCCGCCTGCTATCTTCGAGACAATCAACTTGCGGAAGGCAGGGAGGCCCTGAAGCAGCTATGGGTGAAGTTCCCGCAGACGAAGGAGGCGAAGGAGACGGAGTCTCTGCTGGCGACCAACATCGGAGGGGAGTCCTGGGTACCGCAGCCGGATGAGCACTACACACGAGCCCAAGTTTTTCTGGGTCAGGCTCTCCATGTTGAAGCCATCGAGGAACTGAAGAAATATCTCACGAAAGATCCCTCTCCTTCTCACCGCGGGGAAGCCATGCTCAAACTGGGTGTCGCCCAAGTTCGGCTCAAACTCTACGATCAGGCGCGTGACACCTTCCAGGCGCTGGCGGGTGAGGGGGTGGCTCAATCTGATGAGGCCGCCGTGTGGTTGGCACGGGTGTACCTCAGGCAAGGTCTTGGGGCAAAGCTGTTGGAGCTGAGTCGAACGCTGCAAAAACGATCTCTGTCCCCCGAACAGAAGGGACAGATCAACTTGTTCGCAGGGAGTTGGCTTGAAGATCAGGCACAGTTTGATGAGGCGATGGCGAAGTATCGGCAGGTCGCCAAATCGGGAGAACCGGCATCCCAGCGGGCAGAAGCGCAATGGCGGCAGGGCTGGGTATACTATCGAACGGCTCGCTATGGCGACGCGATCGCCGCGTGGCAGCAGATCGTTGATCAAGGGAACAGCGACTTTGAACCGCAGGCGCTCTACTGGATCGCCCGTTCTTACGGCCATACTGGTAATTCGAAATCGCCAGAGATGTTCCTGCAGCTCTGCCGCCAGTATCCCTACACCTACTACTGCCAACTAGCGCGGGGGCAGACGGACATACCTTTTTCTTCTCCCACTGAGCAGGAAGTCTCCGTGGCTGTGGCTGCTTCGAGTCAACCTGTTTCAAGCGAGACGCAGGTCCTTCCACGCACCGATCGGTCTGAAATTGAGCAGCAGCCAGCCTATCGGCGAGCGGTCGAACTCAGGGCTCTTGGACTTGAGCAGGACGCAGCGAGAGAACTCACCGCCCTGACGGACCACTACAGTCGAGATCCTGACGCGTTAATGGCATTATCCATGATGCTGAATGAAGTCGGAGCCTATCATCACGCGCTGCGCCTCGTGCGGGCCCGATTCCGCGACAAGCTGGAGCGGACCGGCGGAACTGTTGCAAATGGCCTCTGGAGTGTGGCCTATCCAACAGGACTGATTCCCACGATCAAGACGCAGGGAGCCAATGGGGTCGTCGATCCCTTTCTCGTCGCGGCAATTATTAGGGAAGAAAGTCAATACGATTGGCGTGCAGTTTCCCGTGTTGGAGCCATCGGTCTGATGCAGGTCATGCCCGCAACTGCCAATGCGGTGGCCCAACGTCATCATCTCCCCGGTGTGGTACGGGAAGATCTGTTCGATCAGGAGACCAATATCCGGCTAGGGGTCCGGTACGTTGAGCAATTGCTCGAGCAGTTTTCCGGCAACTTGGTACAGACTATTGCGGCCTATAATGCTGGCCCGATTGTCGTGGAGAAATGGGCGACAGCGCATCACGGACGGAGCGAAGACGAGTTCGTAGAGTTGATCCCGTTCCAAGAGACCATGCAGTATGTGAAGCGCGTGCTCCGCAGCTACAAGGAGTATACGCGTCTTGCCGGTCATCCAAAACCCGTTTCTTGACAAGATGTTGTGAACTTTTTATAGTGCGCCACAATACGTAGGGGTCAGAGCGAAAGAAAGTGCTATGGGGCTGGATCGTTTAGATGCGCTTGAAACTCGAATCAGGGACTTGGTCAAACTGGTACAGGAACTGCGGCTGAAAAATGCGTCGTTGGAGGATGAAATCAAGGCGGCTCGCCAGCGAGTGGCCTCGCAGCATGACTCGAATCGTCGATGGGAAAAGGAGCGGACCGATATCAAGTCGAGAATCGAGAAGGTCATGAGCGAAATTGAATTGCTTGAATGTGTGGACGATCCCAAGGAGGTGACCCTTGACTAAGACCATTGATGTCGAAATCTACGGCCAACGATACGCAATCCGCGGGGATGCCGATGATGCCTATATTCGGCGTCTGGCCCATTACGTCGATGATCAGATGAAACATCTGGCCGAAGGGATGAAAACTGCGACCCCGTCAAAATTGGCTGTGTTGACGGCCATTAATCTCGCGCATCTATTCTTTGAATCCGAGAAGAAACGGGCGCAGGGGGAAGACGATATCGAACGGCGGATGGTGACCCTGATGGAATCCATCGAAGAGCAGATGCCGACGTCGCTCTTTCGATAAGATCGCCGGTTTCTCCTGTTAGGTAGCAAGTTTCACCTTGCTTTCAACGAGGCCCTTTGTTATCGTGGCTACAGAATGAGAAGTTAGGCGAGCGTGCGTATGGATAAGCGGGGGAAGTGAAGCACCATTTCAGAATAGTTGGCTCAACTGGAAACGAACGTTGTGAACGCGACAGAGAACGTGTGATTGACCGGTACGATGTATTAGTCCGATGGGTTCTCACCATGTGGGTCACTTCCATGAGGCAGTTATTGTGGAACACGCAGCAGCCAGCCGTAGCTGGTCTACGGTGGCAGCTAGCCGGCCATGGTGAGTATCAACATGCCATACCTGTTTCTTTAGCCAATCCTCTTCGGCGGCTGGGATCTCGGTGTTTCCGATTCCTACGATCGAGTGGCGGCGAGGGGAACTTGAGTGGTCTCGTGCGAATCAAAGGACGGTCTCGTACGTTTTCTGGCTGAGCTGCTAGCGATCTCCTGGGTCTTCTCCGTCCATACAAACCCCGCTTAATCTGAAGCGTTACCGTGTGTGTGAACCAGGTGTGCTTGCCTGGTTTTTCAGAGAAGGGGGTGACTCCCATTTCAACCTCAATGATCGCATACGTATTGTGCGGGCTTTTCGGGGCCCTCGTGGGTGCTGGGTTATTCGAATTGGTGCGACGTACCATGGCTGCCACTAAACGGGCCGAGGTGGAGGAGCAGACGAAACAGGTTGTGCAGAATGCGCGGCGGGAAGCTGAGAATATTCTGAAAGAAGCCAGGTTTGAAGCCAAAGATCTCGCGTTTCAGGCGAAATCGGAGTTGGAGAAGGAGCAGAAGGTTAAGCTCGCCGAGCTCTCAGCGGTCGAAAAGCGCCTCCTTCAGAGAGAAGAAAGCCTCGATCGGAAGCTCGCGACATTGGAGAACCGGGAGAGCGAAACACAGAGACGGGAACAAGAATTGGTTCGACGGGAAGGGGGACTTGCGGCGAAGGAAGCCGCTTGTGCCAAGGCCGAACAGGAGCATCGCGAGTCATTGGAACGCGTGGCCGGCATGACGGCGGAAGAAGCCAAGAAACACTTGATCGTCGCGATGGAGTCACAGGCGAGACTTGATGCCGCCGGCATGGCCAAGCGAACGATCGAAGAGGCGCGTGAGAATGCCGAGCGGGAAGCTCGCGAAATCATCACCACTTCCATTCAGCGGGTCGTGCGTGACTATGTGTCGGAGTCGACGATCTCGGTGGTTCCGATTCCGAACGACGCGATGAAGGGTCGGATCATTGGTCGGGAAGGGCGGAACATCCGCGCGATTGAAGCGGTCACGGGGATTGATCTCATTATCGATGAGACGCCTGAGGCGGTGATCATCTCTGGATTCGATCCATTACGGCGTGAGATTGCAAAGGTCTCGCTTGAGCGCCTGATGCAGGATGGGAGAATTCATCCTACGCGAATTGAAGAGATTGTAGGAAAGGTGAAGGCCGATATCGATAAGCTGATGTATGAAGAAGCCGAGAAGATTATTTTCGAGCTG
Organism: Nitrospiraceae bacterium; assembly: GCA_052389395.1. Classification (GTDB taxonomy): domain Bacteria; phylum Nitrospirota; class Nitrospiria; order Nitrospirales; family Nitrospiraceae; genus Nitrospira_D. The sequence continues at coordinate 13,591 of JBQTHY010000003.1, forward strand.
GGACTTTCGGATTTCCACCCGGAGGTGATCAAAATATTGGGACGTCTGAAGTATCGAACGAGCTATGGGCAGAATAATCTCTATCATGCTCGGGAAGCCGCGTACATCTGCGGCATCATGGCGTCAGAGCTGAGCCTCGATGTCAGGCTGGCGCGGCGCGGGGCCTTGCTTCACGATATCGGCAAGGCAGTCAGCCATGAAGAAGAAGGGCCCCATGCGATGTTGGGGGCCGAGATCGCCAAGAAGTACGGCGAGTCCCCTGAGATCGTGAACGCCATTGCGGCGCACCATGAGCAGGTGGAACCGATTTGTCCAGAGAGCGTCTTAGTGGCTGCGGCTGAAGCACTGTCGGCAGCACGGCCTGGAGCCCGGAGGGAAGCGCTGGAGTCCTACGTGAAGCGATTGGAGAAACTTGAATCGCTGGCAATGGGACAAAAGGGCGTGCAGAAAGCCTACGCGATTCAGGCGGGACGCGAAATTCGCGTGATCGTGCGTCATGAGGACATCACCGATGCTGAATCGTTCCAACTCTCTCGTGAACTCGCGAAGAAAATTGAACAGGAGTTGACCTATCCCGGTCAGATCAAGGTCACCGTCATTCGAGAAAGCCGGTACGTGGAATACGCCAAATGAAGGTCCTGTATATCGGCGACATTATGGGAGAGCCTGGCCGGCGGGCTGTGGCCCGTGCAGTGCCGCGACTGATTGCGCAGCGCCAAGTCGATGTGGTGATTGGGAACGGCGAGAATGTCGCGGGCGGATTTGGTATTACACCGGAGTTGGCGGAAGAGCTCTTCGAAATGGGCTTATCGGTGATTACCACGGGGAACCATGCGTGGGACAAGAAGGAAGTGCTGGATTATTTCCCGCGTGAATCGCGCTTGCTGCGTCCGGCGAATTATCCGGTTGGGGTTCCGGGGAAAGGAAGCGTGGTCATCGAGACAAACAGTGGAGAACGACTTGCAGTTCTCCAGCTGAGGGGGCGGGCGTACATGCCGACGATCGATTGCCCTTTTCAAGTGGCGAAACGTGAATTGTCACGACTAAAGCAAGAGACATCGGCGGTGATCGTCGACATGCATGCGGAAGCCACATCAGAGAAGATGGCCATGGGCCACTACTTGGACGGAGAGGTGACAGCTGTGGTGGGAACGCATACGCATGTACAGACCGCCGACGATCAGATCCTTCCCAGGGGAACGGCCTATATCACCGATATTGGGATGACCGGGCCGCTCCATTCGGTGATCGGAATGAAAAAAGAACAGGCGATCGATAAGTTTCTGACGGGCATGCCACGCCGTTTTGAAGTGGCATCGGGACCGTCGGTGTTCTGCGCGGTGTTAGTCGAACTCGATGCACGCTTGGGCAAGGCGGTAGCATTTGAACGAATTCGCATCATCGACTAGAGGAGACTGTCCACGAGCATTCGCACTCGCTCCGTCCTGCCGTCACCTGACTGTTCCTCGAGACGAATACTCACCGTCTCGGAACTGACCGCCCTGGTTCGTGCTTCCCTTGAAACTGAGTTTGCCGAGGTGTGGCTCGAAGGGGAAATCTCTAATCTTCGCGCGCCTGGTTCAGGGCATCTCTACTGTACGCTGAAGGACGACTCCAGTCAGATTCGGGCGGTGATCTTTAGGTCGACTGCCCTTCGATTGCGATTCGGCTTGGAGGATGGACTTCATGTCATTGTGCGAGGAAGAGTAACGGTATACGAGCCGCGTGGGGAGTACCAGGTTGTACTCGAGCATATGGAGCCAAAAGGCCGCGGAGCGTTGCAGTTGGCCTTTGAGCAACTCAAGCGTCGGCTCGCTGCGGAGGGACTCTTTGACCAGAATCGAAAAAGGCCTTTGCCGGCCTTCCCTCGGACCGTCGGGATTGTTACGTCGCTGACCGGAGCGGCCGTGCAGGATATGATTGCCATCTTGCATCGCCGCTGTCCCATCCTCAAAATCATCATCGCTGCTGTGCAGGTCCAGGGAGATGATGCTGCCGAACAAATCGCCTCTGCCATTCGATCGTTGAACGAATTACGTGAAGTGGACGTGATCATCGTGGGGCGGGGGGGCGGTTCTTCGGAGGATCTTTGGAGTTTTAACGATGAACGTGTCGTGCGTGCGATCGTGGCATCTCCTCTTCCTGTGGTATCGGCTGTGGGGCACGAAACAGATGTTACGTTGGCCGATTTTGCGGCTGACATGCGAGCGCCGACACCATCGGCCGCCGCTGAAGCCGTTGCTCCGGTGTTGAGCGAGGTCGTGGAGCACCTCGGCGAGCTGACCACTCGCTGCCGGCAGGCGATGAGGTCAAACTGTGGTGAAGGGCGTCAACGGCTTGATCTCCTGCTTGCGCAAATCGGGAACATTCGATTCCGGATTCTGGAGGAAGCCCAGCGTGTGGATAGAGCGGTTATCCAGATGCGCCAGACTATCCAAGGCGCTCTCAGGCGGGGGTGGGAGAAGGCCTATTTCATAAGACATGAGTTAGCTACAATAAGTCCAGGGTCGCAAGTGCATCACGGTATGGCTGTCGTGCCTCAGTTGCGATCGCGCCTGATGGGCGCCATGCAATATGGTTTGGAGCGGCGGAAACAGGCAGCGCGTTCCCGCTTAGGCAGTTTGTATAATTTGAGCCCGCTAGCGATTCTGGGTCGGGGCTACAGCATCGTCGAGACGGTCTCCACGCATCAGGTGATTCGTGATGCGAGCCAAGTGTCTGTCGGGGAAGAAGTCTTGACGCGTCTGGCCAAAGGACGACTACGCTGTACCGTGGGCGACGTGATCATTGACCCGTCAGTTTGAAAAGAGCACAGGACCAGCTATAATGCCTATGTTTTGATATGAGGAGATTGCTGTGGCTGGAGTGAAGTTTGAGCAGGCGATGGCGAGACTGGAAGCCATCGTAGGCGAATTGGAAAAGGGTGACCTGCCGCTCGATGAATCATTGAAGATTTTCGAGGAGGGTATTCGCCTCTCGAAAAACTGCTTGAAAGTACTGGAAGAGGCCGAACGGAAAGTCGAGATCCTCGTCCAAGACAAAAATGGGAAAAAGCAGCTTCGCGCATTTTCTTGCGATGACGATGACATCCAGGATTCCGCCTCAGGGTCGTAGGTTCTCGGTTGCAAGATCGTCGTCTCTCTCCTTGTGTTGTCCTCTCCCGCATGGGTACCAAGGCACACCTCGCAAAAGATCGCTTTGATCATCTACTGGTGACGCAAGGTTTTGCGCAGAGCCGGGATGCTGCGGTGCGGATGATCCTTGCTGGAGCAGTCAAGGTTAACGGCGCAGTTATCGACAAACCGGCCAAGGCCATACCTGTGGACGCGGCGATCGAAGTTCTTCAGCAAACTTCTCGTTTTGTCAGTCGGGGTGGGGAGAAACTTGCGGCGGCTCTGGATGCCTGTTCGATCGATCCACAAGGTAAGATCTGCCTCGATGTGGGATGCTCGACCGGAGGGTTTACCGATTGCTTGTTGCAGAGGGGGGCAGCGCGAGTCTATGCCGTCGATGTGGGCTATGGCCAGTTTGACTGGCGTCTTCGGCACGATCCCCGTGTCGTGCTGATCGAGCGGACCAATATTCGCTATATGAAGCACTCGACAATTCCTGAATCGGTTGGGCTCGCGGTCATTGATGTCTCATTCATCTCCCTGACGAAGGTGCTCCCACCGATCCTTCAATTCTTAAGTCCTGGCGCGTTGATCATTGCTCTCGTCAAGCCGCAGTTTGAAGTGGGGAAGAGGCGAGTCGGTCGGGGTGGAGTTGTTCGTGAGGAGAGGCAACGACAGGAAGTGCTCCAACGAATCGTTCGCTTTGCGACTGAAGCGGGGCTACAGACGACGAAGACGTTAGATTGTCCCATTAAGGGGAAAAAAGGTAACCGGGAACTATTCTCAATTTTCAAGTTCAATGCTTCGTTTCATGGTATGAAAGAGCGGGACAAGCGCTACGGATCTTAAGTCTACCGGGAGGAGTGATGAAGGTACTCGTGACAGGTGGTGCAGGATTCATCGGCTCACACGTGGTCGATCGGCTCGTGGAGGAAGGGCATGATGTCGTTGTCGTCGACAACTTGTCGTCTGGAAAGCGGAGGAACGTCAATCGTGCGGCCAGCCTGTACAAGCTCGACATCCAAAGTGGGCGCCTAGAACGGGTGTTCCGGAATGAACGACCCAACATCGTCATTCACCTGGCGGCGCAGGTCAGCGTGCGGCGTTCAGTTGAAGACTCGGTGTTCGATGCGCAGGTCAACGTCCTGGGTACCATCAATGTGCTTCAGCAGGCGGTTTGGCATGGGGCAAGAAAGGTAGTCTTTTCCTCTTCTGGTGGCGCGATCTACGGTGAACAGGAAACCTATCCTGCACCGGAGTCCCACGCGACCAATCCTCTCTCGCCGTATGGCGTCAGCAAACTCTGTGGAGAACAGTACTTATCCTACTTCCAGCGCACCAGCGGGATTCAAGTCGTGAGTCTTCGGTATGCGAATGTGTACGGACCGCGGCAGGACCCTGAAGGAGAGGCTGGCGTCGTTGCGATCTTCATTCAAAAGATGCTGAACAATGAGCAGCCCATTATCAACGGGAACGGCCGTCAATCGAGAGACTTCGTTTTTGTCGACGATGTGGCGGAAGCCAACGTGGCTGCAATGGGTCAGGATTCACAGGGAGTGCTTAACGTAGGAACCGGAGCTGAGACATCGATCAACGAGCTGTTCCGGATGCTTGCGAGCCTCACGGGTTTTGCTTGTAAGGAAGTTCACGGTCCTGCCAAACCGGGCGAACAGATGCGAAGCGTGGTTGACCCCTCGAAAATTAGGCAAGAACTCGGCTGGGACCCAAAGGTCGAGCTTGCGGATGGGCTGAAGAAGACGGTGGCCTACTTTAGAGAGAGAATGGGGTAGCTCCCAAGACCTGTCGCCGTCCACCCCATAGAGTCCGATAGAGTCCGAGCGCGAATCAGCTAGTATCGAGGAACGGTTCCGTCCACCTGGATGGACCAGGCATCAATCCCACCAATCAGATTCTTCACGTTCGGGAATCCCTGCTGGAGCAGGAAGCCTGTCGCGTCTGCGCTTCTCATCCCGTGGTGACAGTAGGCGATAATTTCAGCGTTCCTGTCCAGTCTTGAGAGCGATTGGGGCAATGTGCCAAGGGGAACGAGTACCGATCCTTCGAGCTTGGCGAGAGAATTCTCCCAGGGCTCTCGAACATCCAAAAGCACCAGCTTCTCGCCTTTATCGATCCGGGCTTTCAGTTCTTTGGGCGTGATGGTAAAGCTCATGTGATTTCCTCCTCGTGAACGGGGATAAATCATAAGTGACCGAGGAAAAGACTGTCAAATTCGGATTTTCCTCCTAGGTGAGGGGGACGTGAAGGACGAGAACCAGCCTT
>JBQTHY010000004.1:0-5307 GCA_052389395.1 Nitrospiraceae bacterium
GCACGAGCGGCTCTCGCGCTGGCCATCATGTCATGTCTCAGGTATACTCCGGCGTTGCGTCACCGTTGTTCAGACAAGCTTTTTGCGATGCACCTTTCAGGCCCCAGCGCAGCCAGTTGCCTTACGGCATGTGACGTCCTCGTCGTCGGAGGCGGTCCGGCTGGATCAGCCATTTCCGCTCAGCTGGCGGAAAGGGGATGGAACATCCACGTTCTGGAGAAGGACCGACACCCGCGTTTTCACATCGGCGAGTCGCTGCTGCCTCACTCACTGCCGATGCTGAAACGGCTGGGGGTGCTGCCTGAAGTCGAGAAGATCGGCATCACCAAGTACGGCGCAGAAGTGGTCTCGCCTTATCACGGGCGCTCCCGCATGTTGTATTTTTCTAAAGCGCTGGATGGCTCGCAACCCTTCGCCTATGAGGTGAAACGGGCCGAATTCGACAAGATCCTGATTGACAACGCGGTTGGCAAAGGGGTTCACGTCCATGAGGGCGTCAGGGCCAGGCACGTCGAGTTTCGCCAAGATTCGACGCATCTGGTTCAAGCTGAAGACCCGACGGGACAGGCACTCACCTACGAGGCCAGGTTCGTGGTCGATGCCAGCGGACGCGACACATTTCTTTCAGGACAATTTGGCGGTAAGTATCGCAACCCGCACCATAACAGTGCTGCCGTCTTTGGACATTTCGACGGTGTGAAACGGCTGCCGGGAATGGACGAGGGCAATATCAGCATCGTGTGGTTCGATCACGGCTGGTGGTGGATCATTCCGTTCAAAGACGGGACAACCAGCGTCGGCGCCGTCTGCTGGCCCTCTTACATCAGCACGCGAAAAGTGCCGTTGGAGCAATTCCTGTGGGAGACGATCGCACTCTGCCCTCCGGTGGCAGAACGCATGGCGAAGGCGAAATTGGTCGGCCAGGCCTATGCAGCCGCGAACTATTCGTATCGTAGAAAAACAATGAGCGGCGATGGGTACCTGATGGTGGGTGATGCCTTCGCCTTTATCGACCCCGTCTTCTCCAGCGGCGTGCATCTGGCACTGAACAGTGCCACGCTGGGAGCCGACGTCGTCGATGCCTATCTGCGGAGGTCGCCGGAGTACTCACGTTGCTTGCGGGAATTCGAACGGACCGTTCGCTTAGGCGTGAAAACCTACTCCTGGTTTATCTATCACTTCACCCAGCCCGCCTTCCGCCATCTGTTCATGTCGGAGGGCTCTGTTTGCAAGATGGAACAAGCCGTCCTTTCCGTCTTGGCCGGCGATGCCTTCGGAAAGTCCCCGACCCGGTTCCCCATTTTGTTGTTCAAAATCGCGTATTATCTCGTCTACTTGTTCAACTTCAGAGAGAATTGGGCTGCGTACCGGCGCCGCGTCCGGGGCGTACCAGAAACTGTCACTCAGGTGAAAGACTACGCCATTCATCATCGCCCGTAGTGAGGCCAGAGTAGTATGACTGTGAAATCGACAAGTACTCCACGATCGTTCCTCGCGGACCGGAGGGTTTCCGAAGCGGTTGCTCGTCTGGACGTCGGTTATATCGAGCCCGAAAAGCTGCAATCACAGTTAGCTAGAGCTGGCGTCCTTCCCATGGCCATCATCTCATTCGGTCATGCACTCCCTCGCACATTCTGCTGCCCCGTCGTCGTGCTCGACCTTCCTCAGCTTGACGGACCTCCTCTGATCGAGGTCTGGACCTGCGACCAGCCCACTCAAACGCAGGAGGAAGCTGGCTGCTCCATCGTCATGAACGGCGATTTTCTCATCGGCTCGATCAGTCTTGTCGAACCACCGGGGGTATCCTTGGACGTCACGGCCTATGCGGGCTATCGAAAAGTGTTTCACAAACTCCGTGATATTGGGTACCCGTATCTGTGGCGAGCCTGGAACTACTTTCCCCGAATCAATGACGATCAGGACAGCCTCGAACGGTATCGGAGGTTTTGCGTGGGGCGCCACCAGGCCTTGATCGAAACGCTCTCTGATTTTCCCTCGTCGCTTCCGGCGGGAACCGCTGTCGGCACGAGATCCGGTCCGTTCCAGATCGTCTTTCTCGCAGGCAGGCAACCCGCAACGCATCTTGGCAATCCGCGCCAGCTGAACGCGTACGAGTATCCGCAGGACTATGGGCCTTGCAGTCCCTCATTCGCTCGAGCGACATTCATCCGGTCGGAAGGCGAATGTCTTTTGTTTCTCGCTGGCACGGCAAGTGTCGTCGGACACAGGAGCCGGCATATCGGCCTCCCGATTGAACAAACGAGAGAAACGATCCAGAACGTCCGTGCAGTCCTCACCCATGCGGAGCATGTCGCAGGCATCGACCTCACCGAAGCACAACACCAAGCAATCTACAAAGTCTACGTGCGCGATTCTGACTCCCTTTCTGAAATTCGCAGGGTGCTCAAGAAATCGCCGCTGTGTGATGACCAGATCCTGTTCCTACATGGCGATCTCTGCCGCAAAGAACTGCTGGTCGAAATCGAAGGGCTGATCATCTCGGATTAATCACGCTCCATGCTGTTCTCCTCTTTCCTCCCTCCAATAGAACGACGCAGGCCTTCCTCTCAGAGGAGCTGTCTGTGGTGTTCACAGGCACATCGGATGGACATGGGTATCGCGCGGTGAACGGAAACAGCAAGACCCTTCCGCCACAGTTTTATTTTACGATCGACTGTGATTGGGTGCCCGGCTCGCAGGTCGGGCTCGAACGGCTGCTGGACTCGTGCGACCGCTACCGTCTCAAGGGAACGATCTTTTTCGCCGGACGTTTCGCAGAAGCCTACCCGGATCTGGTCCGGAACTGTCACGACCGTGGGCACCAACTGGGAACCCACGGATGGGGCCATGGAGGACTGGAGCATGATGAAGACTTCCGTGCTGCCAGCTACGAGCAACAACGGGACTGGATCCGTCGTGCGACCGAAGCCGTGGAGAAAGCCGCCGGAGTCCGTCCGGTCGTTTTCCGGGCGCCGAATCTCTGGATCGGCGAAGTCACACTGGGTGTCCTCGAAGCAGAGGGTTACCGCTACGACTCTTCAATTCCGTCTCGCCGCTTCGATATGGGATTCGGACGAGTGCACTATCTCAAATACTTCTGGGCGCCCCTGGAGCCCTACCGGCTGTCGCGAAGAAACCTCAATCGTTCCGGCCAGAGCGGTATTCTAGAAGTGCCGCCCTCGTCCTGTCTCTTGCCGATCAACATGGCGACGCTCCGCACGTTGGGGCTCCCGATGGTGCGGCGCATGATGCGCTGGATCGGACGCCACTCAAAGCATCTGGTGTTCTATTGCCATCCTTCCGAGTTCCTCTACGCCAAAGACCAGATGTTTCCTCGGACGATGTCTAAATGGAACCAATGGGGAATGTGTCCGGCCAATCTCTCACTCCTGGAAGCCCTGATCGACTCCGTCATCAATTTGGGGTATGCTCCCGTCCCGATGGCGGACACCAGATCGTGGTCGGTTGACTTGAAGCAGCCGATCATTTCAAGACCAGTCGACTATCAATCCGATCCTGCTTAATCAGAAGGAGGGCCAGCACATGAAGCAGATGCGGTCAGGAATTCTGTTCGCGTGTGTCGTGCTCCTTACGGCAATGGGCTGCCGGGGCGGAGGTCAGATTTACAACGTGAAGGATGCTCCGATTACCACCGCAACCGGGAAAGAGGTGACATTAGAGCAAATCACCAAGGCGATCGTGGAGGCCGGCACAGGACTGAAGTGGAGCATGGCGGTCGTCAAGCCGGGCCAGATCGTCGGTACACTTTTCATACGCAGCCATACGGCAGTCGTCGATATTCCGTACAATACGAAGACCTACAGCATCATTTACAAAGATAGCACCAATCTCAAGTACAACGCCGACAAGCAAACGATCCATGAGAACTATCGAGGGTGGATCCAGAACTTGGACAACGCCATCAAAGGCCGGCTCTCTGCGTCGGGAATGTAAGACTCGTCTGTTGCTTTACGGGGCCTGACGGAGTGTCAGGCCACAGCCATCTCTCGAATCGATCCTCTGGGTTTGTCTTTCCCAGGTAAGATCCAGCTGATCTCCTGCGGCTCTACGGAGTCGGCAGACCCGATGGTGACATCCCTTGAGGAAATTACTCCCCCAGAATCCCCATCACATCGGTCGTCAACTAAACGGACGTAGTGGAGCGAGATTGTGGGAGGGTTGTGCTGCGCCCGTTTGATGAGGCGGTGAGAAATGCGTACAAGCCGTGGGGATAAAAGCCTCTCGAAAGGATTTTCTACGCCACCATGTGCGTGATGCGCGCGATGTCTCGGTGGCCTGGAGAAACGTCAAGCCAGCCGATGAATTTATGCGACGCGTGTAATCAATTCTGAGGAGGAGAACCCTCGGCGGGTGCTTGTCTTTCTAATATCTCCACCACATCTGCCGTAAGCACTACGGCAGGGGCTCCAATAAGACCGAAAAGCCCTCTCATCTCTCTATTGTAGGTGGCATTTGTAAAACCGATGTTTTTTCCTGCCGTCTGAATCCCTTCCTTGTTGAGTCGGGCCAGCATGTCCAACTTTGCCTCTCCTTCGGTCGGGCTCACCAAGGGAATCCAGATAAGCTTGAAACCTGAACTCTCCCCGACAGCTCCAGTCTTCAAGACACGGTACTTCACCTTAGCCAAGTCAACCGGCTTGATAGATTCTGCCGCAAACGAACTCTGGTACTGTCTCCCGCAACCGATGAGGCTGAGCAGAAGCAAAGCACAGAGAACGGCACGCACGTAAATCGTACGATTCTTCATGATGTCTCCTTTCAGCCACAAGAAACGGTGGCACGAGAAAACTGCTAATTTCCTTAAATCGCTAAGCAGCGTTGCCTTTCAGGGGAATTTGTTTAACCGAGACCTTCCCCTATCAAAACCCTGGCTTAAGCGACTGATGGACATCCAATGGACCTCTCAGATCAGGCTTTAGCCCCAATGCCGTGTAGGATGTTCAGCGCACTTCCTGAGTGCTAATTCGCAGAAGGAGTGGACGAGAGCGCATCTAAGAAAAAGGGATCGCTTAGGGTTTTGTCAATGGTTTCGTTTAGGGTCGATTGAGCAAAAGCGGCTAAGACGTTTGCATCACCAAATATGCCACCTGCACCTTTGCCAAATTCGGCGTTATCAGTCAGGTACAATTTGGAAAACAGAGGAACGCGTTGTGGCAATGAGAGAATTGTGACGTTAAGATGGGCATGAGCTTCGCTCCTAACATATGCGCTGCAGTCGAACTTCGTGATGCTTATTTCAATCGCTTTGTTTGATGAATTAGGCGCACCGAGCATTCGCCGTGCGCG
>JBQTHY010000005.1:0-13952 GCA_052389395.1 Nitrospiraceae bacterium
AAGGGCATTTCAATAGCTTCCCGATGTTCTCCCCCGACGGCAAGCGCCTGGTCTGGGTGTCGGACCGGAATTCGAAAGAGCCTGGGGAGTTCAACGTCTTTTTGGCCGACTGGGTTCCCTAAGGCGGTGATCAGTGATGAGTGATCGGTGATGAGGGGCCCGTTACGCGTCACGGAGTTCGTGTGTTCTTGCACCGCGCTGGTCATCGTCATCGTCGGACTGGCCCAATTCGATCTTCCGATCATCCGTTATGTGCGATCTGTCACGATCCACCTCCCTTGGGATCAACTCATCGTTCCTTGGATGGCGTTCACAAGCAATTGGGGAGACTGGATCGGCGAGGGGTCGCACCTGATTGTCCTCAGTATCGTGCTCTTCGCTGCCGGCTGGGTAGTCTCGAGGCCGACTTTCATGACAGCGGGGATCCAGACATTACTCGCACACGGGATCGCAGCTTTGCTGTCGAACGGACTCAAACACTTGATAGGAAGGCCTCGTCCCAAATTCGTCCATTCCGGCGAGTGGCAGTTCACCCCATCCTGGGCATCGGGACTGGATTCCTTCCCCTCCGGTCATGCCACTGCCAGTTTTGCCGTTGCGACCGTGCTTGCGAAACGATTCCCTGCGTTCGGTCCTCTGTGTCTGAGTATCGCGGCTCTTGTTGCACTCAGCCGCGTCCTTCGTGGGGCGCATTTTCCGACCGATGTATTGGGAGGGGCCGTGTTGGGTGTGCTCAGCGGCTCGATCGCCTCGGCACCATTGAAACAGTGGAGCACCTCGCTTCAGGACGGGCTGCGACATGCGGCCGTCGGAGCCTGTGCGGTGTTTGCCCTGCTCTGGACCTTGTCACATCAAGTTGACGAGGGGATTGCCGGTGCTCTCATGGTGGGACTCGGAGCGGTGGCAGCGGCGAGTGGTTTGTGGCTCCGCCGGACCAATTGGTTCGACAAAGCGAATTCGATCAAGGGTTGGCAGGCGAACGCCTCGCTGGCGCTGATTGCCTATGGCCTCGCGGCCATGACGACTTCGCCTCTTGTGCTTGCGTCAGTCGGATTCGCTTGCTTGGCCTCTTGCTTCAGAGGCCTACTTGCGTCGGAAGTGCCGGCACAGGATTCCCACGCATGGTGGATGATGAAGGAAGGTGCGCTGCTTGCAGGGGTGCTGCTCGCCCTTCTGATTCTCTATGACGGGCGAGCAGTCTTGCCGTTCCAGTGACGATTCGTCGTACGAGGGTTTCTGGTTGCGAGTTCCGGGTTTCAGGTTGCAAGTTTCAAGTCAGAAGAAAGAACCCCTGAACTACCTGCAACTTGAAACAAGCAACTCGAAACGTTTCACGTTGAACGCTTCACGAGGAACGCACCACGTTTTGGCTAGTGTCCGAAGACCTTGGGAGGCGTTGCTGGAGGAAGTATTGCACCTTCCGGGATCGTCACCATCGGTTGGGTGGCCAGGAGAATGTAACCGTATCGCTTGAGAATCGGCTGAAACGTCGCTGCTTCTTTCGGCAATGAATCCTGGAACATTTCTGGCAGGAGAATCATCGTACGACCCTGGGAGGCCAGCGCGGTACGCAGCCGATCGACCTCACCTGACGGGATGAAGACCACTTTCCGCCTCGCATAAAACGCCATGGAAGGCCTTGTCGAGCCGAACACGATGAATTGATCCGTTGCACTGAGATTGAGTCCCGCCGCGTAGGCTAATTCCTGCGGGGGTGCGATGGCATACTGGTTAATGCCGGGGATGACGGTGAGAATGACGAGAAGGAACACGGTCGCCAGCGCTCCTCCCGCTGCCCAAAAGGCCGCTCCGCGCAGTTCTTCCTTGAACCCGAAATAGCCGACCAGCCCCGCGCCGATCAAGAGCACCACCGCTGCAAGATAGGGACTGCTGCCAAGATCGAATTGTGCGGCCAAGGGAAATTCCCTGACCAGCTTGCCGGAAAACTTGGCGTACAGTGTAGGCAGACTGGCAAAGCCCAGGGCCAGGAGAAATCCCAATCCCATCATGGTGTGAATCGAGCCTCGAATCCCTTTCGTCAGCGGATCCTTCAGGCACTGCGACCAGTATAACGCGGTCAGCAACGCAGCGGCGGGAAACAGCGGACCGATATAGTGAGGCAGGCGGGTTGACGACAGCGTAAAGAACACAAACACTCCCACAAGCCACAGGGCCGCGAACCATTCCAGCTCATCGTGTGAACGTGATGCGTCGCGTGAATCAGGTGATTCACTCATCATGCCAACCCGCTCACGCGACTCCCGCCAGCTTTTGAACGCTCGATACAACGCAGCAGGAAGCAACCCGCTCCAGGGGAAAAAGCCGAGCAGCAGCACCGGGAGGTAAAACCAGAGCCCTCCTCCATGGCCCTCCATTGGGCTGAGGAAGCGCCCCACCGTGTGCAGTTTCGCTTGAGAGGCATACGCGTCCCCATGCACGACAAACATGACCGTGTACCAGGGAGCGGCGAGCAACAACAGCAGCAGAGTCCCGGCGACGGGAAAGCCCTGCTGCCAAAAGGCAGTCCAGCGCCGCGTCGCAGACAAGTAGAGAATGATCGTCGTGAGCGGAACCGCAAGTCCGACCGGCCCCTTCGTCAGTGTCGCCAGGGCCATGCCGACGTAGAAACACCAGATCCAATGACGCTCTCGGCCAGTTCCATGGAGGCCTAGCCAAAATCCGTAAAGGGAGAGCGTGGTACAGAAGATCAAGACACTATCGGTGATGGCCATGCGCCCCAGTACGAGTATCTCGACGTTCAACAACAACATGAGGGCGCCGAAAAGACCGACAGCCTGGCCGCGCAGCCGGGAGAGAAAGAGATATTGCATGATGATCAAGGCGACTCCGAACAAGGCGGACGGAACGCGGGCCGCGAATTCGCTGACGCCGAAGACGTGATAGGACGCGGTCATCAGCCAGTACACGAACACCGGCTTGGCTACTCGCAGTTCTCCATTGAACGTCGGAGTGAGGAGGTCTCCAGATGCGAACATCTCACGGCCGGCCTCTGCGTTCCGTCCCTCGTCACGATCGGTGAGCCCCATGTCGCCGAGTCCCAGGAAGAAGAGCAAGCCCGACAGAGCCAGGAGGACAAGCAGCATCACTGGCTGGTTGGACGGGCGATCGATGGTCACGGGATGTTCCTACCTGTGGGTGACGGTGCGTGCTGAGGGACGCCTGACTTAGTGCACGATCATGTCTGTTGAGACGATGAGCGAGCCGGACCTTTGGCTTGGTCCGCTCGGTGGATGAGTATCAGATTCCGAAGATAGACGAACGTGCCGATGCCTTGTCCTGAAATAAAGACCGGATCTTTCCGGTAAATGGCATAGGCGAGCGTGATGAGCCCCCCGACCAGGCTCATGTACCAGAAGGCGATGGGAACGCGGCTTTCGGCGTTCCGTTCCGACGAGATCCACTGAATCACCCAGCGGCCGAAAAAGAGACCTTGGCCGAGGAAGCCGATGCCGACCCAAATAGCTTCGATGCTCATGAAGCAGCCGTGACGCGTGACGCGTGATGTGTGACAGGCTGGCGCTTGAGGGTTCGGAGGAGAGCAGTCAGCATTTTTCGTATCTGGTCCAAGAGAGCCAAGGGTTTGTTTTCGGAAAAGAATCCCATTCGTTGCGCGAGTAGGAGCTGTGTTTCTAGCTCCGCAGCCGAGCCCAGCGCGACGTACAGAAATTGGATGAATTCTTTGGTGGAATTTCTTGCTGCCCCTTCAGCGATGTTGCTTGGAATAGAGACGGCTGAACGTCTTGCCTGCATGGTGAGTCCGTACAGTTCTTCTTTCGGAAACCTTCTAGTAATGGCGTAAATCTCAGTCGTCAGTTCCATGGATCGTTGCCAAACATCCAGATCTTTATGAGTTCGAAGTCGACTTCCTTCCATGTCCTCCTCGTCACATGTCACGCGTCACTGGTCACGGAATTTGTACCGCAACACCCGGTTCTGCATCCACCGGACGGCAATCAGATCATAGAGAGACTTGAACAACCGATTACCCATGCCGTACTTCGACAAGCCGTGAATACGCGGGTAATGACGGACCGGCACTTCGGTGACGGTAAATCCATGCATCAGCGCGAGCGCGGGGAAAAATCGGTGCATGCCCTCGAAAAGGCGGATGCGTTCCAGCGCGGACCGTCTGAATATCTTGAGGGGGCACGCCGTATCGTGGACGCCGTCGTGGGTGATGAGGTTCCTCACACGGTTGGCGATCAAGGACGACAGCTTCTTCACCAGCCCATCCTGCCGCTGTTGCCTCCACCCACACACGAGATCGTAGGCGGCGGTATAGGGGAGGAGTTTCAAAATGTCTTCGCTGTCCTGTTGAAGATCGCCGTCAATTTGGATGATTATTTCGCCGGAAGATTGATTGAAGCCCGCGTCGAGCGCGCAGGTCTTGCCGTAATTTCGGTCGAAGTGAAACACCCGTACCTGAGCGTGCTGTGCCGCCAGGCGATCCAGCTCTTCGCTACTCCCGTCGCTGCTGCCGTCATCGACGAAGAGAATCTCATAGGGGCGCGACCGTGAAGTGTCATGTGAGTCCAATACTTTCAATAGGCTCGTCAAGAGGGGCGACAGGTTCTCTCGCTCATCCTTAATGGGGACGATGACGGAGGCCCAGGGGCTGGACGGCGGCGTCATGATCGGTGAAAACTCCACCAGCGGCCTGTGAGGTGTCCACTCACGTAGGCATTCTAGCGGATGGTCGAGAGACCGTCAAACGCAAGTGTCAGAGATTCATCTACCACCCACAGGGTCATGCGGCAATCATTGCGGCTCTTTCCGACCATCTGCTAAGATTTTCATCACGTATCACCCACCACTCGACACGAAGAAGAATGAAGCATGTTACTAGCTCCTGATGCCCTCCCCCAATTGATCGGGGAGTACAAGCCGCTCGATCAATGGCAGGCCCATCTCAACCAGCTCTTCTATGGGCTGAGAGGAGACAATCTACGCGCCTATTATCAAACATTCGCCTCAGCCGACTACCGGCTCGCCCATGCGCTTGCGGCGGACTATTACGAAAAGGCAGTAAAACGTGACACGTTAGGCGTGACGCGTGACAAGTCCGGATCATCCTCGTCACCCGTCACCTGTCACGAGTCACCCCTCACGATTCTGGAACTCGGTCCGGGCAACGGCAACCTCGCCGCCTGCTTTCTCAGCCATCTCAAGACGCTCGACAAACAAGGCATTGTTTACCCCCGAGTTCGATACGTCTTGGTCGATTGGGAACAGCCGCTGTTGGATGCGGCCTTGGCTCATCCTGACCTCGCGGCTCATCGGGATCGTGTTGAAACCCATCGCGGTTCAGTCGAGCATCTGGAAGGAGTGGCAGATGGGACCGTCGATCGGATTATCTCCAACGAACTGTGGAACGACCTGCCGACCAAGCTGATGGCAAAGAATGCAGGTGACGTTGAAGAAGAGTATCTCCGCCCCAACCTCAGCGAATCACTTCATGCCAAGATTCAGGGTTGGTCGACCTTCGTGCGGGCGTTTGAGGCGAAGGACCTCGACGTGCTGAAGACGTTTCCTCCGTTCCTCGATGATCTTGTCTGGGAAAAGGAGTACCGGAAAGTCGAATGGAAAACCATACCCTACCGAAAGACCATCACGGAATTCTTCAAAGGGATCCAAGAACAGGTCTTAGTGCCGGTCCATTTGACGGCGTTTGCCTCCCTGAAGGAGGCCAAGCGGCTATTAAGGCCGGACGCGATCGGATTCAGCACCTTCGATGCCGGGACGGCAGACATGACAGTTCTGAACGATCCGAAAAAACCCTGTTATAGCGAATTCGGAGGCCAATACAGCTTTATGATCAATTTTGCCCTGGTCGAAGCCGTGGCAAAACATCTGGGGATGGGGCGGATGACCCGTGAACCGCAACGAGACTTCGTGGGTCGGTCCTTGAACGCCAACGTCACTACGCTCATGGACCTGCTGGCGACGCATCCTTCCGCCGGGCCGACGCTCCAAACATGGGAGCAGGATCGACTCGTGCTCAAAACCATCAAGGCACTGAACGAAACCTGCGAGAGCCCCTATCGTCGAGTCCTCAATTTCCCGCTGGGGAAGCATATGCCTCCGGAGGAGCGCGAGACGTTGAACGGGATGCTGCTTTCTCTGAAACACCAGGGAATTCCCGATACCGTCGCCTATCTGACCGAAGAAGAACTCAGACGCGCGGCCAAAGACCTGGAAGCGGTCGGCTACGACCCCGAAGCCGGCAACATCGCCCTGACCGCTCCTCCCAGCCCGATCGAGTACTACCACTTCGCCTGTCAGTAAGGCGCGAAGCGGGGGAGTGGACAGACGAGTCCGACCTGCGTAACGAGCTAGATATAGGCGAATCGAACGAGGCGCAAGACTGCCTTCTCGCCGGTGCATCGAATCTGGCAAGTCGGGCGTTTCGGGTATCTTGCGCTTCACGCCCTTCCCCCTCGCCTCAAGCTACCCTGCCCTTGACTTGTTGTTGAATCTTCATATAGCCTTCTTGAAGGTTTCGGGGATGTTCTCCGAGAGCAGTCAAGGGGTGTGGCCGGCGTGGGCGTGGTCCAGGGCCGAGACGTTTTTCGCATAAACCCGTTGTCCATCACGCGCCTTGTAGTCGGTCCGCGCGTTCGGCATGACGCATCATCCATGATTGATCACTCATCATCTTTCTTGAGGTTCTAGATGTTTGGTTCATTCGGATGGATGGAATTGATGCTGATCTTGATCATCGTGTTGATCATTTTCGGCGCAGGCAAGCTCCCACAGCTGGGTGAAGGTCTCGGCAAAGCGATCAAGGGATTCAAGAAGACGGTTCATGAGGCTGACGCGATCGATGTAACGCCGGCGGAGCAGTCCCAACAAGCACAGCCGCAGGCGGCCCCCGCGGCTCAAGTCACCACACAGGCGGAAGTCAAGCCACCGCCCGCACCGGCAGCGCAACCGGGACAAGTAAAACAAGGGTAAGAAGACAGTGATGGGTGATGGGTGATGAGTGACGAGTGAGGAGCGAAAAGCGTCCGAGCCGATCACACATCACTGATCACGCATCACTGGCTGTGAACCATGTTCGGATTGGGTGCAGGCGAAATCTTAATCATTCTGGTGATCGCGTTTCTCCTCTTCGGTCCGAAACAGCTACCGGAAGTCGGGCGGCAAGTCGGAAAGGCCATTAAAGGCTTCAAGGACACGGCGGAAGACCTGCGGAAGTCGATGGAACCTGAGCTGAACATGATTCAGCAGGAAGTGAAGATGGTCGAGCAGGACCTCCAAGCCACCGTGAAAGAAGCGGAAGAAGAGATCAACACCGCGGGCAAACAAGCTGAGGACGACACTCAGTCCATCAGCAAGTCCGGCCAGGCCTGACAAGACGCGATGAGTGGACGGTTTCCAAGAATGAAGGCAGCGTGAGCTTCCCTCCGTTTTTTGTCTTCCCAGGAAGCGGTCTCAAATCACCATTGTCCGCTCATGCTTCGCCTTGAACCAGTCCAGCAAGAGCTGGGTTGGCGACCTGCAGCCGAGCGTGGAGTGGCGTCGAATCTGATTGCCGATCACCTCCACACGGTCGAACGGGTCAACGCACGGCGTCACGGACATGCGGGCCTTATCCTGTCCAGAGGTAGGCCATCACTTGTTTTAGAATCTCCTTTTCTGCCCTGAGGCTGGCATTCTCGGCCTGTACGCACGACTTCACAGGATGAGTGCCATTAACCGCATCCAAGGACGGAGAGGGTCGGCCGCTCTGGTCGCCTGCTTCGGTGCCATTGTCATGGTGGCGGTAGGCCTATCCCTTGTCACCATCCCAGCAGCGCAGGCGGCATTCGAACTTCCGGAAGGTGAGAGAATCACCAACGTCATCGTCATCGGCCGTGGCATTCCCCAGAAGGAAGAGTACGAACTGTACGACCCGAAAATCGGGAGGAATTTCGAGCTCAAGAATTTGTGGATACGCGCGGATCTTCGCGTGCGGCCGGAATTTCGGATCAATACCTGTTTTGGAGGCGGCATAGGACTATCCGGAAATTGCAACGTGGTGAACGCAGGTGCGACAGCAAACAGCATCGCGGGCGAAGCGAATGATCAATTTGTCCAACAGATGACGCGTCTGGGCATTGGTTATGACCTTTCGCCGGACGTGAATTTCTACCTAGAATTTATCGATTCGCGCACCTGGGGAGGCGGTGGATCTCCCTTCGGCCCCGGGGGAGGAGGTAACAACGGAGATCCCTTGACCCATACCTGCGGATCCACGCCCAATTCGGGGGACAGGCCAGTCTGTTCACTGGGAGTGCGAGCGGGGTATATGTTGGTTCGTAACTTTGCCGGCCTGACGGGCTTGAGCCTCAAGGCCGGCCGCCAGTACGTCGTCCTCGGGGATCAGAGTTTATTCGGGCATTTTGACTGGTCCAACACTGGCTTCTCCTTCGATGGAGTCATGATGCAATACAGTACTAAGGTTGTCGATTCGCAGTTCGGCTGGTTCAGGATCGCAGAAACTGACCTGGCCCAAGCCCAGCCGGTCGGCAGCGGTGGGCCGAATATTGGGGGAACGGGTCAGGCGGGCAACGCCTTTGGTGATGTCGACCTGTTCATCTTCCATAATCAGATCAAAGCTGTCCCAGGATTCTTGATCGAACCGTACTACATCTATTACAAGAATAACCTCGGTGCGGGAGACATCTCGGGCCAAGGATTGGGTACGCCGAAGCACGGAGACCAGACCCGCCACACCATTGGAGGCCGCATTGCAATGAAAAAGGGTGGCCTCGATCTGTCCAGCGAGATCGTCCATCAGTTTGGTCAGATGGGCGATTCCGCTGCCAGCGCCAGCAGTCTCTGCGGAAACCCGGGCGGCGAAGGGAAATGTCTTCATATCAATGCCTGGGCGACAAGGAACTGGATCGGTTATACGGCTTACAACATGCCCTGGAAGCCGCGATTGGCCTTCAACTTCGACTACGCCTCCGGCGATGGCCGTGCCAATTGTACGTTGAATACTGCGTACGGAGGTTGTAAGAGCGCCAATACGTTTGAAAATTTCTACCCAACCAATCACATCCACATGGGCTATATGGACGTCCAGGGTGGAAAAACATGTTAAGCTTTTCGGTCAATTTGCAAGCCCGGCCGACCAGGAATGATCACATTGAGATCTGGTACACGAACCTGAACCTCGCAAGCGCGCAGGACAACTGGTACCGTGCGAGCCAAGGTGTTTACGTGTTCACCAAATCGGGTAATACGGAGAATCACATCGGCGACGAATTGGACTTTGTCTGGACCCATTTATTCATGGATGGAATGCTGGCCTTCCAGGCGGGCTACAGTCACTTGTGGCCCGGTGCGTACATTTCTCAAAACCTGGGTCGGGAAGCGGTCGGACAAGATTGGGCTTATTGCCAACTCTGGTTGAACTTCTAATATTTGAAATTCCCCGCCTTCGCAAAGCGCTCCTGAAGCTCGCCATACGTCTGTGACACGGGAAACTGGGGAAACTCTTTGGGTAGATGGTCAGGCGGTCTGAAGAAGAAGCCAGCATCGGCTTCGCCCAGCATGGCGGTATCGTTGTAAGCATCACCGGCGGCGATCGTGAAGAAGTTCAGCGATTTGAAGGCCGCGACGGAATGCTTTTTCTGATTCTGCATCCGCATGTGGTAGTTCACGATGACGCCTCTGTTGTCGATCTCCAGCTGATTGCACAGGAGAGTGGGAAAACCCAGTTGCCGCATGAGCGGAAGAGCGAACTGATAGAAGGTGTCGGATAAAACGATGACCTGGCACCGTTCGCGGAGCCATCGGATAAAGTCGGTTGCGCCTTCCAGAGGACCCATTTCCTCGATGACCTCTTGGATGTCGCCGATCTTGACGTTCTGCCGGTCAAGAATCGCCAGTCGTTGCTTCATCAGCTTGTCGTAGTCCGGCATCTCGCGAGTCGTAATTTTTAGTTCCTCGATACCGGTCTTGAGCGCGACATTGATCCAAATTTCAGGAACCAGCACCCCTTCGAGATCCAAACAGGCGATCACAGGATTCTGCATGCAGTCTCTCCTCTTGGCTCACAGAAGTAGAATCTAGCTGATAGGTTTCAGCCGTCGGCTTCTCCGCTACGTTTCTGAAACGCCTGACTCAAGAACCGCCACATCTTGTCGAGCGCCTGGTCGAGCAGCTTCGTGCCTTGCCACATCGATTGATTCTCTCCCTGGTGCCGTTCCGCCCAGTCTATGGCGATGGGAAGCGGAATCAGCCTGGCCGGCGTCTTGGTGAGTTCTGCCCACAGTAGTCCTAACGCCGGACCGATCCGCACCGGCGCCTCAATCTGCTCCACCTGATTGTTCACCAAGTCCTGACACAGCTCAGCCGGCGAGGTGACGAGCAACTCGCGACAGGCTGAAGGGCGTTCCTCGTAAATAGAGCAGACCTCGTCTTCAAGGAACGGGCAAGGAGTCCGCAGGGCATAGTAGTCCCGATTAATGGGCTCCAGCGAGTCGTCATCGGGTGGCTCGGCGGTTTCGCCCAGTTCCAAGAGCCGATTCCAGAGTCTATGCGAAAGTAGGAGGGATTTCGTTCGGGCCAATCGTGTTGAGATGCGCTGCTGTCGCTCGGTCGGCAGCGAGCGAACAAACTCCCTCAGGGCAAAGGCTTCCGGGGCCGAAAGCGGGACCATCATTCGACAGCAGGCCGCGCAGCCTTTACGGCATGAGCGCATCCTGCCACTGTCGAGTAATCGTGCTTCCTCCAAGGCTTGGGCTTCCGCTCCCAGCCGTCGCATCAAGGGCACAATCGCGGTGATCGGAACAAAACCCGTCGGCACCTCGACAGCCGTCGTCAATTGGCCAGCGGGTGTATTAAGGGCGATTTCAAATCGTTCGGTCACCTGGGCGGTCATGTCGGAATAAAGGTAATGCTTGTGTACCGAGACGGGCGAGCGGTGCGGGACTCGCGAGACTCTCGGGACTCTGAAAAAAGACAAGCTGCTCGTTTCCCGCTTGTCTCGCGTTTCGCGCTGCCCATGCCTCGCGCGTCGGTGCCGTCATCATAGAGAAGGGTTCGCTGGCTGGTCAACATTGGCCCGTAAAGATTGGCGACCTTGCTCCATCGTAGGAGAAGCCTGATAATGTGGTCATGGAACCTCCGATCACCCTCTCTGGCCATGTCATCGGGCTTCTCAAAGAGTACATGCGTGATCTCGTCGATCAGGCCACGCAGGAGACGCTGGCGCAGAAGCAATTTGGATTTACTTCTACGCCATACAGGCCTCATCACGCGATTTCGGACCTCCTCGCTTTGTTGGATGACCGTCTTGAATCTGAAGGGATGCTAGTAGGCCTGCCCGAAGGCTTTCTCCACCACATGTGGAGCCTCTGCAATGAGGCGGGAGCACAGGTGTGCGACCGTGTATGGTTGGAGGGAAACATTGGGAGCCAGGTTGCCAGTAAGGCCAGGACCAGGGAACTAACCTATCAAGCCCTCATCGAGTTTATTGAGTCGCGTTCCCGTGGGAGGAACTGACGCATGCTTCGCTGGCCGCTCCGGTGGTCCCTGGGGTTATCTGTAGCCATCCTGATGTTGCGCCAGGTGATGGAGAGATTGACCAAGAGGGGACTGGACCCATGCCTCAAACAAAGAAATATTGGTTGATGAAGTCAGAGCCTTCGGTGTTTTCAATCGACGATCTGGCCGAGTCTCCTCTGCGGACAACCTGTTGGGATGGTATTCGCAACTATCAGGCGCGTAACTTCATGAAGAACATGGCCGTCGGTGATCAGGTGCTGTTCTACCACAGCAATGCCAATCCCCCTGCAGTGGTGGGAATAGCAGAGGTCGTCAAGGCTGCATACGCCGATCCCACGCAATTTGACAAGATGAACAAGCACTACGATCCTGGGAGTAATCCATCCAGCCCCAGATGGGAAATGATCGATATCAAATACGTGCGGAAGTTCTCACGTCCTGTGACGTTGGGCCAATTGCGAAAAGAACTCAGTCTCAAGCGGATGGTCTTGTTGCAGAAAGGGTCGCGTCTCACAGTTCAGCCCGTTAGTCCCCTTGAATGGAGACATATACTCAGTTTGGTGTAAGAAGCCTGCTGACCTTGGGCTGGCCAAGTTTAAGTACTGGCTTTCCCGTTGTCCATGTAGCGATGCTGCCAGTCCAGCCAGGCGTGGCCGAGTTCGTGGGCGAGGATATAGCGGCGGCGGGTTACAGGAAGGCGCTTGCGGATGAAGATGGTCTTGGTTTCGTCATCCCAGATCCCGTCAGCATTGGCATCGCGCTTGTTCATTTCGGCATCGGATAGTTGTCGGACAGAAATCCGGTAGCCAAACGGGAACACCACTCTGCTTGGAATGCGCAGCAACCTCTTCCTCTCTTTGACCATCGTCCCCACTGTCTGCTCCATCCTCCTGTGGCGTTGCGTAAGCCTACCATACCGGAGCAGGCCGAATCTCTGAGAATTTAATCAATATAATCATATAGTTGTGAGAGACTTGCGCTTGATGGACGTGTGAAAATGTTTGCCAATGGAGGCCTGCTGATTGTTCTTCCTACGGTGAATTCGTGTATCATCGCCCTATGCAATCTGTCACTGACGATCAGTTGTCGCAGCCGTACCCCACATCGGTCAGATTGGTTGGGGTGAAGATCAGGGATTGTGGAGAGATCAAGAAGTTGGATGCGGCAGGGGCTTCGCTACGTAGTGGCGATCGGGTGTTGCTCGAAGTTGACGGCGACGTCACCTATGGCGTCGTGTATGCCGAACCC
Organism: Nitrospiraceae bacterium; assembly: GCA_052389395.1. Classification (GTDB taxonomy): domain Bacteria; phylum Nitrospirota; class Nitrospiria; order Nitrospirales; family Nitrospiraceae; genus Nitrospira_D. The sequence goes on from JBQTHY010000005.1 coordinate 12,769, forward strand.
TACCCCACTCCGTTTGTTCCTCCCATGCGGGTGATGAAGTCCATTCTCAGAAAAGCCGACTCGAAGGATACGGAGGTGATCGACCGGCTTGAGCGGCTCTCTCAGGAGGCCTCGGCCTACTGCCGAGTCAAGGCGGTGGAATTCAACCTCAGACTCAAGCTGGTTGAAGTGTACGGGGCGATTCAACGCCGGAAGCTGACATTCGTCTATACGTCGGACGAGCGGATCGATTTCCGAGACTTGGTTCGTGACCTGGCTGGTCGATTCGGCGGTCGCATTGAAATGCGTCAGGTAGGAGCACGCGAGGAGGCAAGACGGCTTGGCGGCATCGATACCTGCGGGTTGGTGTTGTGCTGCGCAAGTTTCTTGACCGACATCAAGCCGGTCACTGTCAAGGAGGCGCGAAAACTGGGACTCCCGGTTGAGGATCCCCGGCTTCTCGGTGTCTGCGGCCGGTTGAAGTGCTGTCTTCTGTTTGAAATGATGGAGGCACAGGGGAGGGCATCCCAGGCCCAACGACTCATTACTCCGACCAAATCCAATCCCTCCACTCCGCCGATATTCCCATCCTAACGATTTGATCTATTCCGTCCTGCAGCATCGACAAGACTCTTGGTGCGGCCCGGAAAATGGTGAATGCGGACCCGGTAACGATCGATTCAAACCACCGACCGATTCCCTTTTACTCACTTTCAAGCTCATTGACGGTGCACCACCAAACTGACTTGATTGCTTAATAGCCTGGTGCAGATCAATCGCTCGTCGACAGTGACGGCCATCCGTAAAATTGACTGATACAAACCAAGATTTCTATACTGGCGCCTCACAGGGAGGTACCGCAATGAAAATCATGATCGGCTTGCTCGTCGCACTTGTCTTGGTCGTCGGGTTCATCCTCTCGCTTCCTTTCCTGATCGACCTCAATAAGTATCAAGACCAGTACAAGCCGCTCATCGAAGAAGCACTCAATCGCAAGGTAGAGCTACAAGACATCCGCCTGACTATCTGGCCGAGGATCGGTGCCCGAGTGGGCGGTTTTACCGTGCTGGACGATCCAACGTTCGGCTCAGGCCCCTTCACCTCTCTCACGTCGTTGGAGGTCGGCGTCAAACTCATGCCGTTGCTCAGCGGCAAGGTGGAGGTGGAGGAAATCACGCTCCGTGATCCTGTCATCACCGTCATCA
>JBQTHY010000006.1:0-4090 GCA_052389395.1 Nitrospiraceae bacterium
GGGCGGAGGGCTGTTTTGGCGATACCGATGGAACCAATCATGCCTTCGAGCCCGGTTTGTGGAGAACGGCGCAGGGCGTGCACCCCCATGCCGACGACAAACAGGGACACAGCCCCCGTTGTGATGACGACAGGGATGATTACGGTCCACGAGATCTGAAAAAATTCCGCATCTGACTTAATAAGCATCAATGATCCCAAGATCATGGAGGCGACCCCCCCAATCGCCAGGAGACCATAACTGGTAACGGTGGCCTCCAGGACGAAGAAGACGATCCCGAGAATGATCAGCAGGACGCCTGCGTAATTGATCGGCAACGACTGCAACGAATAAAAAGCCAGGATCAGACTGATCGCCCCGACTACTCCTGGAAGGACCGCGCCCGGATTGTAAAGTTCGGCGAGAATGCCGATGGTGCCAATGGTCATCAGCAGGTAGGCGATATTGGGATCACTCAAGGCCTTCAGCAATTCCAGACGAAGCCCCATCGGGAAGTCGCGAAGTGTTGTGGTTTCGGTCGTCAGAGTGGTTGATCCACTGGGTAGGGCGATCTTTCTTCCGTGCAGCTGCTTCAGCAGCGCAGGAATGTCCTCCGCCACCATATCGATGATCTTGAGTTTCAAGGCCTCCTGCTCCGTCACGGACACGCTCTTCCGCACAGCGTCTTCGGCCCATGCCACGTTTCGTCCATGCCGCTCTGCGATGCTCTTAATGTAGGCGACCGAGTCGTTCTCCACCTTTTCTTTCATCGTTTTGTCCATTTCACCGCCGCCCATGGCGACCGGGTGTGCAGCCCCAATATTGGTCCCAGGCGCCATGACGGCCACATGCGCCGCCATGGTGATGAACACCCCCGCAGAGGCGGCACGGCCTCCAGAAGGTGCAACGAATACGATGACTGGAAGAGGAGAGCTGGTTATGTCTTTCACGATGAGGCGCATCGATGTATCCAACCCACCGGGTGTGTCGAGCTTCAGAATCAGGGCCTGGGCACCGGACGACTCAGCGGAAGCGAGGGCATCGTGGAGATATTCGGCTGCAACCGGGTTGATGACCCCTTCGTAGCTGGCGATGACCATTTCCCCAGCATAGGCACGACTCAATGGAGGGATCAGGCATAGGACAATCAACGGCCCGAGCATCGCTCTGGCAAACGCGCGCGCTGATGAGATACCAGTTCGGAGACTGCCACCACGCACCGTGAACTCCTTACCAGGACTGTGTGTCAAGGTTTGAAAAGTGAGTGGATCTTACGACCCACTTCCTACCCTGTCAAGGAATGGCAGTCGGTTGCAAACGACGGAACGAACCCCCTAGAATGCGAGCTATGTCGCAGCTTTCCAACGGTGAACGCATCCACCTGGTCGATAAAAAAGGGCGCCAGTATGCCCTGACTTTGAAGGCCGGTGAAACATACCAATTCAGTGGCCAGAAGATCGCTCACGACGCGATGATCGGCCGGACGGACGGGACGATTGTCACCCTGTCAGGCGGCAAAAAGATGCTGGTGCTCCGGCCGACTTTCGGCGACTATGTGCTCAAGATGCTCCGGGGCGCACAGGTGCTCTATCCAAAAGATCTCGCGCTCATGACCATGTGGGCTGATGTCTATCCTGGAGCTCGGGTATTCGAGGCTGGAACCGGGTCAGGTGCGCTCACGATGGCTCTGTTACGTGCGGTGGGGCCGCGGGGCCTGGTTGTGACCTATGAGACGCGGGATGACTTCGCCCGCACGGCTATGATGAATATCGAACGCTACCTTGGGGCGACGCCCAATCTCACTTTCCAACGGAAGAATGCCTATGAAGGGCTCGAGGTGCCAGAGGACCGCATCCCGTTCGATCGTGTCTTGTTGGATCTGCCGGAACCCTGGCAGGTGGTACCCCATGCGGCGAAGGTGCTCCGATCGGGAGGCATCTATCTGAGTTTTGTGCCGACAGTGCCGCAAGTGATGCAGACGGTCGACGCACTTGAGCGCGTGGTGGTGTTTGGTATGATCCAGACCTTTGAAACGCTACTCCGGACCTGGTCGGTTCAAGGCAGAAGTGTGCGGCCAGATCACCGGATGGTCGCCCATTCTGGGTTCATTACCGTGGCGCGCAGGGTGGAGCCCGGCCTGTGGACCGCCGGGCAAACGGCTTCGCCATTGGACCGGGATGGCGAGGTGCATGAGAGCGACGGAGAGGAGCCAGCTGCGTGAAACGACTCGACGGAAAAGTTTCGCTCATCACCGGCGGTGGCACCGGGATCGGCGCGGCCTGCGCGCGAGTGTTTTCGCAGGAAGGCGCGACCGTCGTGATCACCGGCCGCCGCAAGGATGCCTTGGAGCAGGTAGCCAGGGAGATCGAGAAGGCCAACGGCCGCGCCCTGGTGGTCGCCGGGTCGGTAACTGACGACGCTCACGCACAGTCGGCGGTCGCGCAGGCCGTGAGGACATTCGGCACGCTCAACGTGCTGGTCAACAATGCGGGCGCTGGCGCGTTCGGAAAACTACTGCATGAAACGGATGAAGCGACCTGGAACGAGATGCTGGCGATCAACCTGACCGGCGTCTACCGGATGATCAAGGCCGCCGTGCCGGAGATGATGAAGGCCGGAGGCGGTTCGATCGTGAATGTCTCCTCCATCGCCTCGCTCGTCGGTATTCCGATGACCGCCGCCTACAGTGCTTCGAAGGGCGGGATGGACGCTCTGACCCGCTGCGTGGCTATGGACTATGCGCAGCAGCAGATTCGCTGTAACTCGGTCTGTCCTGGGCTGGTGGACACGCCGATGGCATCGGGGTTAATCAACAATCCAGAGGCATTGACCCAAATCATGACTGCCTATCCACTCGGCCGGTATGGCACACCGGACGAAGTCGCCAAACTCATTCTGTACCTGGCCTCAGACGAGTCAGCGTGGGTCACCGGCAGCATTTTTCCGATTGATGGCGGGATGACTGCACATTAACGAAATTGCTGAAAATGGTCCCTAACACTGGGCTCGGTCGCCGGGCTCCCTGCGGCCAAGCCACGGGAAGGGTGGCGTCTTGGGGCGGGTGAGTAAAAACAAGACAGTTTCAAGCACCCTCCGTGAAGCTGCGAGGTAGCCTATGGAGCCAAAGCAGTCTGCTATTGGCATTTCGATCCTCATAGTGAGCGGAATACTGATTCTCGCAACTTTGAGTATATGCGGAGGTCTCGGCTCTGCGGAGACCGCCGTGGACTTTCCAGGCACCGTGCTGAAAGTCGATGACGCGGCCGGCAAGCTGACAGTGAAGAAGGACGGGACGCGGTTTACTTTCGTCGTAGACGGGCGGACCCAGTATGCCGGTGTGGAATCACTGAAAGACCTCAAGGCCGGGGATACGGTCACCGTCACCTATGTCGTCGTCGGCAGCCAATACGTGGCGCAGAGAGTGAGCAAGAGCAAATAAGCCTTCAGCTCTCAGCATTCAGCCAAAATGAAGGGCTGATCGCTGACAGCTGATGGCTGAGAGCTTCTTCAAACATGGAGATCAACGCCCATACCCAGTTTTGCGGAGTCATCGGCAATCCCATCGAGCATTCGCTTTCGCCGGCAATCCACAACGCCGCCTTCCAGAAACTCGGCCTCAATTACGTGTACCTTGCGTGGAAGGTTGAAGCGATCGGCGAAGCGATCAGGGGGCTCCGCGCACTTGGGAACTTTTGCGGTGCCAGCGTCACCATCCCGCATAAAGTGTCGGCGATGCCGTTCCTTGACCACGTGGAATCGACGGCACGGCAGATCGGGGCAATTAACACCATTGTCGCAGAGAAGGGCCAGCTGACCGGGTACAACACCGACGCCACCGGCGCCCTGCGTGCGTTGAAAGAGGCGGGCGTAGAACTTAGGGGGCGACGCGTAGCCATGTTGGGTTCTGGCGGTGCAGCTCGAGCCATTGCCTTTGCGTTGGCGACGGAGTCTGGTGCTGACAAGCTGACTCTCCTCGGAATCGACGATAAAGAGCGAGTCACTTTGGCAGACGATATCCGGTCCAAGACTGCATTGAAGGTCGAGGATTTTCATCTGGACGAGGTCGCTCTTGGTCGAACGCTTCCTGAGGCACAGGTCCTGATCCATTGCA
>JBQTHY010000007.1:0-5924 GCA_052389395.1 Nitrospiraceae bacterium
GGGAATTTACGAAGGCTTCCACCTGGCCAAGGCCGGACGGGTCGGTCGGAGAGGCGCGGGAGGGTCGGTGTCCTGCCATACCCGGCCCTGCATCACTTGCATCGTTCACCCACATACGATCCTGAAGAGCCACATTTCCCATCTGGTTTTCAGCATCCTTCCTATGCGCCTTCTGGTCGCAGTAATAGCCAGTCTAATGGCTCTGTCCCTGTCGCTACCTGCCCGGGTCGATGGGGACCCTGGCCTGTTGAAGCATCCGTTCCGTGTAGGCGAGCGGCTTACCTATGACATCTCCTGGTTCAAAATCACCGCCGGCACCGCCGTGATGCAAGTGACTGGAATGGGTGGGCAGAAGGACCGATCTCTCGCCAAGTTGGTGGCAACAGCACAGTCCAGACCTTTCATCACGACGTTCTTTCCGGTCGACAATCGCGTGGAGTCAGAGCTGGATCTCACCGCACTTGTTCCTGAGCATATGACATTCCGGCGGCGCGAGGGCAAAAAGAAAGAAGACATAGAATATGTGTTCCATCAGAAAGAAGGGACGGTCACGGCCGTTAGGGGTGGAATCACTGAAACCCTTCCGATCCCGGCGGGGACGCAGGATATCATCTCGTGCCTGTATTATGCCCGCAGTGTCCTGCCGATGAAGCCTGGCGCCTCGCTGACCATGAATGTGTATCACGACAAGAAGAATAGAGGCGTAGAGGTGCGTGTTGAGGACCTTGAGACCATGGGAAGTCCCTGGGGGAAGGTGGAAACGGCGAGAGTGCTCGTAATCATGCCATTCCATGGACTATTTATGAATCAGGGGAACATCCGCGTTTGGATCACCACGGACGCGCGTCGAGTTCCTGTTCGGATGAAAGCCAAGGTCGTTATCGGCTCGATCGTGGCTGATTTGGTGAGTGGATCTTCCGTCGACAATCCTGTCAAGTAGGCACCAGAAGTTTCATTGCCCGACCATTCCTGAACGGTTATAATTGTGCCTGGTGAAGCAGCGCAAGCTCAATCCCATTTCTGATGTCGAGATTGCTTCCAAGCCGGATATGCCACAGCACGCAGCAACACTGAACCAAGTGGCGGGAATGAACCAGACGACATTCCCGGGCGGGGTAACTGCCCTGTCAGGGTTATTGACGCAGATTAGTTTAGTCGGGAAATGTCTCGCGCATGATCTTCGCCGGGCCGGTCTGCTCAACATCCTCGGGACGACCGGCGGAACCAATGTGCAGGGCGAGGATGTCAAGAAGCTTGATGAGATTGCCAACGCGACGTTCGTGCGGGTCTTACGTCAGAGCGACCTTGTTTGTGCCCTGGCTTCGGAGGAGATGGCACAGCCCCTCATCCTGTCGGATGGTACAACGAGCGGCTCCTACATGGTCCTGTTCGATCCTCTCGACGGGTCCTCCAATACAGATGTGAACATGCCCCTCGGCTCGATTTTTTCCATCGTTCTGCACCGCCAAGCCGGTCAACGACCAAAGGAGAGCGACCTCGTGCGTAAGGGGATGGATCAAATTGCGGCGGGGTATCTTTTCTTCGGCGCCAGCACAATATTGGTCTATACAGCCGGCCGGGGCGTGAGGGGGTTTACGCTCGATCCGGGAATCGGTGAATTTCTCCTGTCCCACGAAGCGATCTCGATACCCACGCGTGGGAAGGTCTATGCGGCGAACGAGGGGAATACCCTCAAGTGGTCCGAAGGGATGAAGAAGTATTTCGATTATCTGAAAGTACAGGACAAGATGACGGGACGACCCTATAGCACACGCTATTCCGGCTGTTTGGTAGCTGACGTCCACCGGATGCTTCTTGGGGGAGGCATCTATCTCTATCCGAGTGAACTGGATAAGCCGGAGGGAAAAATCCGGCTGTTGTACGAAGCAAATCCATTGGCCATGGTCGTCGAACAGGCAGGCGGCAAAGCCAGCACCGGGACCATGCGCATCTTGGACGTAGAAGCAAAGACACTGCATCAGCGAGTGCCGCTGATCATCGGCAGTCGAGACGACGTGACCAAAGCGGAAGAATATATTCAAGGAAGGGCGTAGCGCCGTCGATCATGGCGCATGACGCTCGGGAGGAACAACGTGGCAGACCGGGTACAAGAGATCCTCAGTTGGTATGGAAGCGACAATGCCGGCACGAAGACCAACATCGCCAGGATGTTACGAAGCGGCAAGTTGGCAGGCACGGGCAAGCTGGTCGTTCTGCCGGTCGACCAAGGTTTCGAACATGGACCGGCTAGAAGCTTTGCCCCGAACCCGCCGGGGTATGATCCTCGCTATCATTTTCAGCTCGCCATCGATGCCGGCTGTAATGCCTACGCCGCGCCCTTGGGGTTTCTCGAAGCCGGCGCCGCGGATTTCGCCGGACGGATTCCGCTGATTCTCAAGTTGAATAATCACGACGTCCTCCACGAGGAAAAAGATCCCTTGCCTTCTGTCACCGGCAGCGTGCGCGATGCGTTGCGGCTCGGTTGTTCGGCGGTGGGGTTCACGATTTATCCAGGATCGGCTCATTGCAACACGATGTACGAACAACTGCGTGCAATCGGGGAAGAGGCCAAAGCGTCCGGATTGGCTCTCGTCGTGTGGTCATATCCGCGAGGCTCCGGGATCAGCAAGGAAGGGGAAACGGCGATGGATGTCGTAGCCTACGCGTCGCAAATTGCCGCGCAGCTCGGCGCCCATATCATTAAGGTGAAGCTCCCCACACCGCATTTGGAGCAGGCGGCGGCGAAGAAAGTCTATGAGTCGGCTCAGATTCCCATCAAGAGCCTGGCGGAACGGGTCAGGCATGTTGTGCAGAGCGCATTCGATGGCCGGCGCATCGTGATTTTTTCCGGAGGCGCGAAGAGCGAAGATCAGCATGTATTTGAGGAGGCGCGGGCGATTCGGGAGGGGGGCGGCTTCGGCAGCATCATCGGGCGGAATTCATTCCAGCGCCCCAAGGCAGAGGCGATCAAGTTCCTCCATACGATCATGGGCATCTACGCCGGTGAAATTCAGTAAGCGCGGGTAAGCGCAAGAGGAACGGATCACAATCCCATGAACCAGTTGGACATTGAGAAGAAACCCGCTCGAGGGAGTCGAAATTGGATGGTGGCCGCGACGTTGTTGACGGCCGGCATGATAATTGGATTTGTCGTCGCCTCCGACCTCGGTTGGTTGCCGACCGGCCATGCCGTTCCTGATACTCCGTCAGCCCCGATCGCGAGGCCGGTTGCGACGACTCCTCAACCAATATTATCCGGCGGGGGCGGGCAGACGTTCGTGGAAATCGCCAAGACGGTGAAGCCGGCCGTCGTGAACATTTACGCTACAAAGAGTGGACGAACCGATGGACCGCATGCCATGCCGTTCGACGATCCCTTCTTCAGAAGGTTTTTCGGCGACGAGTTTTTCAGGCGGTTTGAGCAGCAGCCAAGGGAACGGAAGGAGCGAGGGCTGGGGTCAGGCGTCATCGTTGAATCCAGCGGGCTGATCATCACCAATAATCACGTCGTCGGCAAAGCGGAGGAAATACGCGTCACTCTGTCGGATAAACGGGAATTTAAGGCGAAACTCATCGGCACCGATCCGAAAACTGACATTGCCGTGGTCCGGATTGACGCAACGGGGCTGCCGACCATGTCCTGGGCCGATTCTGACAAATTGGAAGTGGGAGAATTTGTCCTTGCTGTAGGGAATCCATTTGGATTGACACAGACGGTAACGTTGGGAATCGTCAGCGCGCTGGGGCGAGCTGCCGGGATTGCCGAGTACGAAGACTTCATCCAGACCGACGCGGCGATCAATCCTGGAAATTCCGGAGGCGCGTTGGTCAATGTGCGAGGCGAACTGGTGGGCATCAACACGGCTATCTTTAGTCAGAGCGGCGGGAACATGGGTATCGGCTTTGCGGTGCCGAGCAATATGGCCCAATCGATCATGGCCCAGCTCGTACAGACAGGGAAGGTCGTTCGGGGCTGGCTTGGGGTGTCGATTCAAGAGCTCACGCCGGAATTGGCATCCCAGTTCGGTATCGGCGATACCAAGGGTGTGTTGGTCAGTGACGTCATGGACGACAGTCCGGCCAAGAAGGCGGGCTTTGAGCGGGCTGACGTCATCGTCCAGTATGACGGCAAGTCGATGGATTCGCCAACCCATCTTCGCAACGCGGTGGCGCAGACGCCGGTCGGGAAGAAGGTAATGGTCAAGATCATTCGCGACAAAAAGCCCAAAACAATCGAGCTCGCCATTGCCGAACAACCCAAGTCGATGACGCAATCTGGTGAAGAAGACTCTGGTGATTCGGTAACACCGACCGGGGTTCTGTCCGATCTCGAAGTGCGGGAGCTAAATGAAGAACTAGCGGGCCGTTATGGTCTGAAATCCAACGAGCGTGGTGTGGTCGTCGTCCGGGTCAAACCCGGAAGCACGGCCGAGGAATTGGGGGTCCGTGAAGGCGACATGGTGATGGAGGTCAATCGTCAGGCCGTCACCTCGATCAAAGTCTATGAGCGGATTGCCGGCAAGTTGCCGAAGGATCAGGCAGTCTTGCTCTTGCTTAAGCGACAGGGGCGAACGATTTATCTCACGCTTCGTCCATAACGGAGACTAGAACGGAGAGGGAGTCGCGGTATGGTTCCTCGAGCCATATTCATCCTTCTCAATGCATTGGCGGGGATGGCCCTCTTTGTCCGGGCCGAGAACGCCGGTGAGTTATTCGGGCTCTACGGGTTTGGAGTCGGCGCCGCCGCAGGAGCGCTGATCGTAGCCGGTGAGTATGCCCTCCGAACTCTTTCATTCGGCGTTCTCGTTGGGGGAACGATTGGCCTGTCGGTCGGCCTGTTAGTGGCAGGACTCATCGAATGGGTCGGCGGAAACATCTTCGGTGCCGAGACATTTCGCTTTCACATCGAAGGGCTCGTCTTCTTGCTGGGCCTCCCGTACCTTGGCTTGGTCATAGGGGCCCGGCTGGGACAAGAGCGGTTTTCTGGTAACACGCGTCGAGCCGCTGGCAGCAGTTTGAAGGTACTGGATACCAGCGTGATTATCGATGGCCGTGTGGCAGATCTTTGTGAAACGGGATTCCTGGAGGGCACGTTTCTCGTGCCGCAATTTATCTTGAACGAATTGCACCATATTGCCGATTCCTCCGATATGTTGAAACGGGCTCGTGGACGGCGCGGGCTTGATATTCTGAACAAGATCCAAAAAATGGCGGATCTCGACGTCCGCGTCATCGAAGAGGACTTCCCCCATGTGAAAGAAGTCGATGGCAAGCTCGTGGTCCTGGCGAAGCAAATGGGGGCAAAAATCATTACGAACGACCTCAATTTGAACAAGGTGGCTGAATTGCAAGGAGTGCGCGTGCTCAATATCAATGAGCTCTGCAATGCGTTACGTCCAGTGGTGCTCCCTGGTGAAACGGTTCGTGTCTTCGTGTTAAAGGAAGGGAAAGAAGCGGGACAAGGTGTCGCCTATCTGGACGACGGGACCATGATCGTGGTGGACAATGCCAGGCGGTGCATCGGCAGGAATGTCGATGTCATTGTCACGAGCGTGTTAAAAACCACTGCCGGCCGCATGATTTTCACCCGGTTGAAAGAAGAAGCCGAGCCCGAGGCGCTGCAAATCGCTCGTGGCTAGGAGCCCGGCGGACGAATGGCCTTGGCCGCCGAGAAGGATCGACGATCTACAGCATCGGTCTTGGCCAGACAAGATTCTGAACATCTCGCAGAATATACGCCTCCACATTTCTCAGGGCCTGCTATCACGCGGATGACCATGGCTCGTCCGCCTCTCACCGATCCGCTTCCTCGTCAGGCTCATCGAACCGTTGCTCTCGTTCCGGCCGCCGGCCGAGGGCTTCGAATGGGAGGTTCGGTCCCCAAGCAATTCCTTGCAATCGGCGGAGAGCCGATCATCCTTCAT
>JBQTHY010000008.1:0-4373 GCA_052389395.1 Nitrospiraceae bacterium
GCCGTGTTGGAGGAGGGCCTGTATAAATTAATCATCACGGCGGAGGGGCTGAGCCCCTTGTACTACCAGTTGCGGGTACACTTGCCCGACTATGGACGACTGTCACGTGCTGCCGGTGGAGCGCTGATAGGACTGCTGGTGTTGGCCATACTTGCGAATGAGTTCAGGAAATCGAACCGAGTGCGGAGTTGGTGGTCTTCCCTCCGTTCCCAGCGGTCGTCTCTCCATTCGTAGGAAGCCTCGTAGAAAGCGAGGGGGGTTCGAGCCTGCGGTGTAGGTGCTAGACCGTACAATTCTTCATTCCAGAGAAGAGGATGCTCATGATTGTTTTCCGACGACTGAAACCTATGTTCTGGTGCGTGATCTTTGCAATCGGGGTTCCCTTCTCCACACAGGCCCATGCTCACGGAGGCCTGTCCATGGCAGAAGACATGTGCAAACTCACGGTCGGCCCTTACATGATGCATTTCACCGGCTATCAACCTTCAATTACGCAAGAGACTCAGTTCTGCGAGGACATTCCGGGGACCGGCCGCACAGTGGTGGTGCTCGACTATCTCGAAGAAGAACTCCGTGCTTTGCCCACCGAGGTTCGGATCATCAGGGATACGGGCTCGGAGCAGGATCTGGAGGCCATCACAGTCCTGCACATGCTGCCCGAAGTCTATCCCAACGGCTCGGTCAATTTTGAGTACACATTCGAGAAGCCCGGCAAGTTCGTCGGTCTGGTCACGGTGGGCGATAAGCAGGAGTATGTCTCGCGATTTCCGTTCTCTGTAGGGGAATTCAACTTTGTTTCGCGCTACATACTCTCGATCTATATGGTCCCAATCGCAGCGATTGCCAGTGTAGCGGCGATCTTCTTTTTCCTGCGCGATCGCCGCAAACCCTCGGAAATCGCCGTCTCGTAGGCTTTCCGGCTCTCCGGTTGCGAGAGAGCGCTGCGCCGACACAAGACGGTGAAACAGCCATCATTATGCGTAAGTCCAACCGTCAAGTATAAGGATCCTGAAGATGTCTTTGCGATTTCTGAAACCAGCTTGCCTGTGTTTCTTGATCTTTGCGATGGGGGTTCCATTCTCCGCGCAGGCCCAGCACGGAGGGCACGAACTGGACAAGGACCTCTGCGTCCTCCATGCCGGACCCTACCGCATGTACTTCAACAGCTATCAACCTGAAACCACATACGACCAGCAATTCTGCCAGGATATTCCGGCGACCGGCCACACGGTGCTGGTGCTCGATTATATCGAACAGGAACTCCGTGCTTTGCCCCTCGATGTTCGGATCATCAGGGATACGGGCTCAGAGCGGGATCTGGAAGCCGTCACAGTCCTGCACATGCCGCCCCAGGTTTATCCCAAGGGCTCGGTGAATTTTGAGTACACATTCGAGAAGCCCGGCAAGTTCGTCGGTCTGGTCACGGTGGGCGACAAGCAACAGGATGAGGGGCGATTCCCGTTCTCGGTGGGGGAATCGGGAGTGATTTCCCACTCCATGCACTACATCATGATCGTGGTCCCGCTCGCAGCGATTGCCGGTATAGCGGCCATCTTCTATTTCCTGCGCGATCGCCGAAAACCCTCGGAAATTACCGTTTCGTAGGCGGCCGGTCCTCAGGTCGCTGGAGAGCACTGCGCCGACACAAGACGGCCCAATGGACCACGTTGCGCTCAAGCCCAGCAGTCAAGGACGAGGAGGTGTTACGATGGATTCACGAGCGGTTCACTCGCTCACGCGGCTCATGGTGGGCGCTGTGATGGCGATGGCGATGGGCCTGCCTGTGGCCTCGGCGCTGGCGCACGCCATACTGGTCAAGGCAGAGCCGCCTCGCCGGGCTGTCCTCGCCAAGGCGCCGACGCAGGTGCGGCTCTGGTTCAACGAGGAAATTGAAGGCGACTACGCTTCGCTTGCCGTTCTCGACGCCGAGAAGCATCCTGTGACCGAGATCAAGCCTCAACTTGCTCCGGATGACCGGAAATCCATCGTCCTGCCGTTGCCGGAATTGGTACCAGGAAAGTACTCCGTGAAATTCCGAGTGCTCTCGGTCGACGGTCATGTGGTGGACTCGTCCTTCGATTTCACGGTGAAGGGCAAAGTGCAAGAGAAATGATCGAGGTCATCGGCGGACTGGCCCGCTGGTTGCAGCTTGCCTCCAACATGATCCTGATCGGCGGCTTTGTCTTTTTTGCGATGGCCTTAGGCGAGAGAGCCGCTTTCGACAACCGATGGCTCGCCCGCCTGGAGCGGTCATTTCCGTGGCTTTCGGTCACACTCTTGCTGGGGTTGCTGGGCTTGCTTGCCACGATCACAGCGGAGGCCACAGGTGTTACTGAGAATGCCTGGCTGCCTGGAGCCTGGCTAGAATTTTTGCAGAAGACGCGCATAGGATTCATCTGGACAGTGCGCGCGGGCCTTGCGCTCATCCTGTTCGGGATAATCCTCTACGTTCGGATTTCTCCCAGGGCTCGATGGCGCTACGTGCTGAGCGCCGCGGTCGCGGCGCTCACGCTCGCTGCCGGGTCGTTCGCGAGCCATCCCGCAGCCGAAGAACAGTCTGTGACGGCGATCCTGCCCTACGCCTTGCATCTCGTCCTGGCGAGCGTTTGGTTCGGGGGTCTGCCGGCCTTTCTCGCTGTCTTGTTCGCCGCCAGCGGGAAGCAGTCACGCGAGGAAGCCACTCGGTCAGGCATCCAAACCCTGAAGCGTTTCTCGGCGATGGCGCTGCCAGTGATGGTGGCTATCGTTGCAACCGGTCTCATCGTCGCAGATCGTATGGTGGACACAAGCTACGCCTCATTGGTCGCAACGAGCTACGGCTGGCTTCTCAACACGAAGCTTGCGTTGCTTCTAGTGATTCTCTCGATCGCCGCGCGCGCGCACGTTACCTGGCTGCCGTCCTTCAGCCAGAATTCGGAGTTGGCTCCCGCCGCCGGACGAGGACTTCGAAAGTGGCTCACAGTCGAATTCGTGCTCGCGTCGGTGTTGGTGGTAGTGGCCACAGTACTGGCGAACGCCGTGCCGGCAAAACATGTCGTCATAGACCACTGGCCCTATCCATTCCGCTTCTCCATCAATGCCACCTGGGGCGATCCGAGCGTGATGGTCCGTGTGTGGGTTGGAACCGTCCTTCTCGTCCTGGCGGGCGGGGCGATCGTGCTTGGCTGGGCGAGACGATGGAAGGGGGGGCTGCGCCGCATCGGAATCCCGGCCGCGCTGGCGGCGAGTGCGCTTACCGTGGCCTTGCCTTCCCTTGCCGTTCAGGCGTATCCGGAGACCTACCGCAAGACGCCGGTCCCTTTCGATGCTATTTCAATTGCCAACGGTATGGCCCTGTTCGCCTCGAACTGCGTCTCCTGCCACGGACCACAAGGTAAGGGGGATGGCGTTCTCGCCAAGACCTTGCCGAGGCCACCGATCGATTTTCTCACGGAGCCGCACACGGCGATGCATACCGCTGGGGATTTTTTCTACTGGCTGACCTATGGTCGATTCGATGGGATCATGCCGGCATTTGGCGACAAACTTTCGGAAGAGGAGCGCTGGGACGTCCTGAACTTTCTCCATGCCAATTCCCGAGGCTACCAGGCGCGCTTGATGAGCCCCCGCGCCGTCCCCGATCAGCCCTATCTGGCGCCGCAGAACTTCTCCTATTCCGCGCATGACGGTTCGAGCGGCACCTTGAAGGATTTCCGCCGAAAAAAAACGGTGCTGTTGGTCTTGTTTTCCTGGCCTGAGTCCCGCGCGCGGCTTGATGAGTTGCGGCTGGCCTACACGACGCTGAGCGGCGGCAATACAGTGGTGCTGGCTGTGCCTGTGAACGATCCAGGCCAGCAGGATATGGCGGCAATCACAACGGACATGCCGTTCCCGGTGGTGACGCAAGGCGCGCCGGAAATTGGGCGCAGCTATTCTTTGTTCCGTCGAACCCTCGCCAAACCCGATCTGTTCGGCGAGGGGACAATACCGAAGCACATGGAACTCCTAATAGACCGTTACGGCTATTTGCGTGCGCGCTGGGTCCCCGTTGCGGACGGGGCTGGTTGGACAGACATCGGCCTATTGACGAGGCAGATCGATCAACTGAATCGGGAAAAGGAAATCCTGCCGCCGCCGGGCGACCACGTCCATTAGGAGCCTAGTGGACGCGAAGCGTTACAGCTCTGATCGTTGGAAGCTCCGGTTCAACTGTCGCCGTCCCCCCCTTGACATCTGGTGTATGCTGAAGTATACGTGCGCTGCCCAGAGGGGGGGGCGTCCCCTACGTCGCCGCACCTAATCCTCCGGGGGGGCTGCAGCATATTATTTCGCTTGACTCGCGATGGAATTTTGTCGGATACTTCCTCAATTTTTGGAGGCCAGCAGCGCGCAGT
>JBQTHY010000009.1:0-16914 GCA_052389395.1 Nitrospiraceae bacterium
AAAATCACTTCCTACGCCACTCGAGCCGGCGGCAAGCACACCTGCCCACACCCAACCGCCCGTGACTGAGGTTGTCCCCCCGGTTCCGCAGACCAACGAGACCGTCTTACCGCAACAGACTGCGCAAGCCAATCCCCTCGCGCCAACGGCGCAGACGACTCAGCCCCGCCCCGTCGAAGTTGAACCAGCGCCGGTAGACGACTCATGGATCGGGATGATCATGAGCTGGCTGGCCAGCCTGTGGAGCTGGATCTTCGACTAAGCGGGCTACGATTTGCCCTCGGGCTTGCGCAAGTTAAACGACCCGTTTCGTCATTATCCTGAGAAACCGACTAGGCCCTATCCAAAATAATTTCACTGTACCGGGCCGAGTCACCGCGGGTGGCGTGGCGAACGGGGCGCCCCACCGCGCGCAACGGAAGGGCCCCATTGGGGGATGGGTGGAGTGAGCACGGCGCTGCTGTTCGCCGCGACAGGACCCGCGAAATAGGCACCGAGATCAGACTTATCTTTGGATTGGGGCTATTCCTGCGCCAAGGACGCACCACAGGGAGTGCACCCGCCATCGCGCACCTCATAGTCGATCACGCCATGGCGGCGATCCATCTCAATGATGCAACAGTCATCCAGCATCTGTTTGAGTTGTTTGCGGCCACGCTGAATGCGGGACTTCATCCCGGACGACGAGAGGCCGAGACGTTCCGCGGCAGCGTGCTGCGTGAGACCTTCCAGTTCAACCAATGCGAGGGCTTCCCCATATTCTTTCGCCAACCGCTTAATCATGGGACGTAAACAGCCGGAAAGTTCCGAGCGGAGTTCAACGGAGCCTGAGGAGTGGCTGACGAACGGTGTGGCAGATCCCGTACCAGCTGCCTCAACCTCAGTGCCCAACCCGGCAAGAACTTCCCGTCGATGCCCCTGCGCGCGGTAATGGTCGATGACCACACGACGCGTGATCTGATAGACCCAGGACACGACCCGACGCGGATCTTTAAGGCTATTGATCCGCCGATGCATTCGCAGAAACACCTCCTGCAAGATGTCATCGACATCGGCCTCGTTTGTGACACGCTTGGCAATGAATGAGCGGAGCCCGGCGCGGACTTGTTGCCAGACTTCTGTTACCGCCGTAGCCATGCCGATTCCTTTCGATTTCCAATCATGCGCGATCGCTACTTTGTCATGCCGCACAAGTGGCTGGTCCCGGCGCACCGTTCTGCTTCGGCACACAGCACCCAGTATTCATCAGCGGCCCTGTCACGTCCATTTGCTCGAGCACGGTGAAGACCTCCCAGACATTCCCATCCGGGTCGGTGAACCACAGCTTATCCTGCCGCGCAAAGCAACAGGCGATCTTGTCCTCGACCTTCTCCAGAATGCCCGTCCTCTGTAACCGCCCTTTCCAGGCCGCAATCTCTTCGGTCGAGTCGACCTCAATTCCCAAGTGATTCACCGTGCTGATCTTGCCGGTGGAAGCCACCAGTGAGAAATTCAGCGCCGGCTCATGTAAGTCGAACTTCGCATAATCTACGGTCTGCTTCTGCGGCCGAACGCCGAACACTTTTTCATAGTACTTGACTGCCTTAGGCACATCACGGACATCCAGTGAAAGATGGGGACGCATAGGGAACCTCCTCTTCTATCAAAGCTGTGGAAATTTGCTGCTCACCTTTAATAGACGGAGGAACCTCGAAAAGGATGCAGGCCTCATGTCAATTTCTATATCCTTCATGATAACAATTGGTTACAGTCCAATCTTCTCGATTTTCTGGAGGTCTTGAGGAGTCAACATGAATTGATCCGCCTCCAGATCTTCCTTCATATGTCGTGGGTTCGTCGTGCCGGTCAGCGGCAGCATCCCGATCTGCATGGCGAAGCGAAAGACAAGCTGGGCGATCCCCATGCCATGGCGACCCGCGATGGCACGAACTTCCGGATCGACCAACACATCGCGATTGGCCGTCAACAGCGAGAAGCCCTGATAGATAATGTCGTGCGCGCGGCAAATCTCTCGCACGTCTTTATCCCACCCCAGCCTGGCATAGCAGCGGTTCTGCACCACCATCGGCTTGTGCTTCGCGTTGGTGCACAACAGCGCAAGTTGTTCGGCTGAGACATTGCTGATGCCGATCATCTTCGTTCGTTTGGATTCATACAGCTGTTCGATTGCCGTCCACACCTCCCAATCCTCTGCTGCGAGGCCCCGGCGATAATGCGGCCCGTGAAGGACATACGAATCCAGAAAGTCCGTATGGAGATGAGCCAGGGAACTCTCGAACGATTGTTTGACTTGGGTCGTTAGGTCGGCTGCCGCATCATAGGGCGTGCGATGGTCCTGACCGTTCACCGACGTAAATTTGGTTTGGAGAAAGAGCTTGTCTCGCGGGATGCCCTGATTCGCGAGCGTCAACAGCGCCTCTCCCACCCGCGCTTCGTCATAATGGATCAATTGATTGGCCGTATCGATCGCGGTAAATCCAGCCGCAATAGCTTGCAGCACGAAGATGGTCGTGGCTTCCTTCTTCCACGCGGTACCGTACATGAAGGAGGGAATCGGCACCTGATTATATGCGATCAATGTCATGAGAGCGCCTCCACATGAGCCCGCGTACGATACACAAGTCTCGGTGGCCGTCTCAACAGCTGAATTGGGAGAAGGCGCCTGGGACACCAAGACACGAGGCACTGACTCTTATCCCATCACTGTCCGTTCACGCCGGGCTCACCACATCTTTCAAACTGAGTGATCAGAATCCGTCAGTGGAGTATAATGAACGCAGTCGAGGTCCCTCATGTATCGAGTACTGGTGTTCGGCGCGGGGAAAATCGGTTCACTGGTCGGCTGTCTCCTTTCCCAACGTAGGAACTACGAAGTGCATCTGGCCGACATGACGCTGGATAAGCCGAAGCACCTCGTCGAAGATCTCGGGCTGGAGCGCGTCACTCCCTGTATTCTCGACGTGCGGCATCCTGACGCAGTCAGTACCTATCTCTCGACCCATCCCGTCGACGCGATTGTGTCGAGTCTCCCCTATTTCTGTAACCCTATTGTAGCCGGCCTGGCGTTGACCCACGGTCTGCACTACTTCGATCTCACGGAAGACATCGAGGTCACCAGCCAGATCCGTATCTTGAGCGCCGGCGCGAACAAGGCTTTCATGCCACAATGCGGCCTGGCTCCCGGTTTCATCAGCATCCTGGCCCACGATCTCATGACGCATTTCGAGACATTGGACACAGTGAAGATGCGCGTCGGCGCCTTGCCGGTTCATCCCAGTAACGTGCTCAAGTATTCACTCACCTGGTCGACCGATGGACTCATCAACGAGTACGGCAATGTCTGCTACGGCATCGAAGAAGGTGAGAGAGTTCCGCTTCAACCATTGGAAGGTTATGAAACGATCGAACTGGACGGGCTGCTCTACGAAGCCTTCAACACCTCGGGAGGGTTGGGAACGCTGGCCGATAGTTACGTCGGAAGAGTGCGGACGATGAACTACAAAACGCTTCGGTATCCCGGCCACTGCGAAAAAATTCATCTCTTGATGAAAGACCTGAAACTGAATGAGGATCGCGAGACCCTCAAGCGGGTCCTCGAACATGCCGTTCCTCAGACATTACAAGATGTCGTGCTCATTTATGCGTCGGTGACGGGGACGAAGGAAGGCGGATTCTTTGAAGAAAATTGCGTCAAGAAGATTTACCCCCAATGCATCAAGGGCAAGCTCTGGTCGGCAATCCAAGTGACGACCGCATCGAGCGTCTGCTGTGTCATGGATCTCGTCTTGAGCGACCCGTCACAGTACCGGGGATTTATCACACAGGAATCTGTGCTGCTCAAAGATTTTCTTGCCAATGAATTCGGAGCCTGTTTCCGATGAGCACGATTCAAGCTGCACTCAAGGACCTAGGCATCCAAGCGGTCAATCCAGGTGGGAGCACCGGCTGCGCCTGGTGGTCCGGCCCCGGCGGTGGGCCACTCATGCAATCGGTCAATCCCGCCACGGGCAACAGGATTGCCGGCATTTATCCCTGCTCACACGAGGATTACCAGCGGATAGTGAAAGAATCAGTTGAGGCTTTTAGCACATGGCGTTTGGTTCCCGCGCCGAAGCGGGGTGAGATGGTCCGGCTCATCGGCCAGGCGCTGCGGGAAAAGAAAGATCAGCTGGGCATGCTGGTCTCACTGGAGGTTGGCAAGATTAAGGCTGAAGGAGACGGCGAAGTCCAGGAAATGATCGACATGGCTGATTTTGCCGTCGGACAGGCGCGGATGCTCTACGGCTCGACTATGCAGTCCGAACGGCCAGCCCACCGCATGAGCGAACAGTGGCATCCGTTAGGACCGGTCGGCGTCATCACCGCCTTCAATTTTCCCGTCGCCGTCTGGGCCTGGAACGCCTTCTTGGCCGCCATCGCCGGCGATACGGTCATCTGGAAACCTTCGCCGAAAGCGCCGCTCTGCGCCATTGCGGTCCAACAGATCTGCAATCGCGTCATGGAGCAGCAGGGCTATAGAGGGATTTTCTCGCTCTTCATTACCGACCAGGCCAGTTTGGCAGAAACCATGGTACAGGATCATCGGCTCCCGCTGATTTCGTTTACCGGATCGGTTTCGGTCGGTCGCCGCGTCGCTTCTGCAGTGGCCCATCGCCTGGGGAGGACGCTTCTGGAACTCAGCGGCAACAACGCCATCATTGTCGACGAAACTGCCGACCTCGAGCTGGCCGTGCGGGCGATCCTCTTCGGCGCTGTGGGCACCGCCGGGCAACGGTGCACCACCACCAGGCGTCTGCTGATTCATGAAACACGCTCCAAGGAACTGCTCGACAAGCTGGTCAAGGCGTACGCCCAAATCCATATCGGGAACCCACTGGAGCCAGATGTGCTCATGGGACCGCTTATCGATCACGCTGCTGTGGAGGGCTACCGTGCGGCGATCGATGAGGTCAAGAAGGAAGACGGCCAGATTCTTTGTGGCGGTCACGTATTGGATCGCCCCGGTCATTTTGTCGAACCAACGATCGTGCGCGCGCAGAATCAATGGCCTATCGTGAAGCGTGAGACCTTCGCACCGATCCTGTACGTGATGACGTTTCGGTCGATCGATGAAGCCATCCACATGCAAAACGACGTCCCTCAAGGGCTGTCGTCCGCCATCTTCACGAACGACCTACGCAAGGGCGAGCGGTTCCTGTCGGCTGCGGGGAGCGATTGCGGAATCGCCAATATCAACATCGGCACGTCCGGCGCGGAGATCGGTGGAGCGTTCGGAGGAGAAAAAGAAACAGGCGGCGGGCGGGAAGCCGGCTCGGACGCCTGGAAAGCCTACATGCGCCGCCAAACGAACACCGTCAACTGGGGAACGGAACTACCCCTCGCTCAGGGCATTAAGTTTGGGTCGTACGGGGGAAATTGACTACAAGAGGTACGAGCATGGATCACGCTCAGGAACTCGATGACCTCATGGAGAAGATGGTGGCGGACTATGTCGCGCACAACAAGGCGGCGAGCGTGATGAAGGTCATGCTCGATGAAACGGGCGTCGGTTTCTCGCCGGTCGTCGACCATGTGACCATTCGAACTCTGGACATCGATCGCGGCGCGGAACCGTTCGTCGCCTTGGGCTATGCCTATGACGAAACACTCAAGTACGACGATTGGTTTGCCAAAGTCTATCGCAAGCCCGGCTACCCCGCCCTCTTCGTGGATCAAGCCTATCCGGACGATCGCGGCAAGACCAGCATCATCCCGGGTTGGGTCAAGAAATTCGGCGATCGGGTGTTTCACCACGTTGCGGTGCGGGTGGAGGACATTGAGAAGTCGGTGGAGCGGCTCAAGCAGAAAGGCGTGGTGTTTGCGGGAAAGATCGTCGGAGCCCCTGGGGGACAGCTCCGGCAGATTTTTTCCGCTCCTGAAATGATCGATGGCCAACCCTTCTCCGTATTGGAGTTGGCCGAACGACACCGTGGGTACCAAGGATTCCTGCCGCCCCAAGCCGACAGCCTGATGAAATCGACCGCCCCACGCTGACCCTAGCCGCACTGTAACCAACGCGCACTCCCGCGAGAGTGCCTGAGTATCTGGGAGGTGTAGCATGTTCGGACCCATCACACTCCCGTTCGGGGCAAAGATGTTGTTCAACACCGTCAAGCTCAAGCCGCACGTCACGTTCGAGGAGGTAGAATTGGCTGTGGGAGAACTTTGCAGCGTCGTGAAGGAAACCTACGGGGGCGACAAGGGAGGGTTTCTCGCCGGCCAGGTGTTTAAATTCTCCGGATTTGTCTCACAGGAAGGCTCCCTCACCGAATCCAAGAGTGCCGACGACCATTATGTCATCGTCACCTATTGGCGTTCGTTCGCCGATCATGAGCGCTCACATGCCGACGACATCTTCAACAAGAAATTCACCGCCCTCGCGACCATGTGTTCTGAGACCAAGGAGCTGGGATACGATATGCTCTGGCAAGGCGAGCCAGGGCAGCGATAACGAACAGCAGGGCCTGCGTGGTTGATTCAGGAGCGAGTTGTGTATTGCGCACGAAGTGGAATCCTGAATCCAGGTATCGTGCGTTTCTAGCGCTGTGGTGGACGGCGGCCGATTTCGTAGATGATTGCATGGAACAACAACACCGTGCCAGGAAAGATGATCATCACTCCCCACCAAGGAAATTTTACTCGAAAGAGCCCTAAGCCGAGCGTGAGCAGCAACGAAGCTGCGACCCCGAAGGGAACAGAGGGGGCCGTATCCGTGGGATCGTTCTCGCGCCTCTGACGCCAGGCAGTCGCAATCCCCTTGACCAGCGTGTAGAATGCGAGAATCAAGCAAGCCGCTCCAGAATACATACCGTATTCCTGCATAGGACCCCTCAATAGACTCGCCAGAGTACCGTAGACAGTGAGGCAGAGAACTACCAAGCCAACCGATAATCAAGCCCGCGTCCGGATGGGGTCCTTCATCACAGACTCCCGATCCCTATGCGATTCACGCGGGCCAGGCTACCCGCTCAGGGTACATGCCTCAATGAGGAATTCCGCACCGAGTCCGGTTCAGAACGAATGCCGCGGACTGACGAAGCGAGCGGTGGCTCTATGATGCTGGTCCCAAGACCTCTTTGAGCAGGGCAGCTAGGTCGCGCAAAGCTCGGGCGCCGTCGCCAACGAAGGCCGACCCATGCATCGCCGCCAAGGTCTTCGGGTGCAATTCAGCCAGCCGACAGAGTGTCGCGTCCGTCAACGTCGAATACGGCAAGTAATTTGCCAACGGTCCCTGCTGGTATTCCAGGAGCACTTGCCGGCACCGCCCCAACACATCCGAGTGTGTCGCCGGCTCGACATCGCCACCCTGGTGAAACAGATCCGAACAGAAGAGCGTGTGCTTGGTCTCTTCGAACAGCAGCCCCGCCTCCCAGCAGTGCGGCACGTGCGGCGTACAGAGAAACCGGAAGCGATACTTCCCGGTATTCAATACCTCACCGTCTTTCATCCCCAAGACGGGCCGCGCCGCCATGCAATCGTCAATACTCACCAGCTTACCGACCAAACTGCACAGGGCCATTGACTTCGGCGCAAGCTGCTGCCACTCACGCAAGCTGCCGCATTCATCCGCCTCAAGATGGCTGAATCCGATCCATTTCACCGCCGCCGGATCGAGCAACGTCGCCACAGCGTCCCGAACTTCGGTGAACATCGCGCGCGGGCCGGTATGGAACAGCAGTGGCTCGTCGTCACGCACGATAAACTGATTGAACTGCAGATTGAAGTCAGGTGAGAACGTCGAAATCCGAAACACATCAGGTGCAATCTCTGACACCGTGGTCATAGGACCTCCAAGGGTAGGGGAAATGAGGCGGTAGGCTACCGTCCGCGCTCCTCTCTGTCAACGGCAAGAAAGCGTTCAATCATGATGGTCCTCCGCAGTGGCCACCAGGGGGCCTGGGGACATGATAATAACGCGGGCAACATGAGCCGCCTCCAGCCCACGTCGCAGGAGTTGACAGGGTAAGCGAGAAACGGCACGATACCTCATCCATAAGGAGCGAGGCTACGAATGGATCCGGGGTAGTCCTGGACAATCGCACGAGGCGGAGTCGGTCAGCTACAGAACGATGCCCTCATGGCAGAATTTTGTCATGAGGGCATTGCAAAAGTTAAGGCGCACCCATTCTTCACAACTCTTTCACACCCTACTTCAAAGGAGGAATGTGATGAGGTATCTGTACGCACTGGTGCTCGGCGTCGCAGTCTGGTGGCCGGGGTTCGCATACGCGGAAGGCGCTGGAGGAAGCTACCGGGGCATCGCCTCGTTGTACTACACCCTCATGTGGGGAATCTTGTGTTACGGTTTGTACGATACGTTCGGCAAGACCGCCTTGTACGTGGGAGCCCCGATTCTGGCGGTGATCACCTACATGATGCTGCCTCCGGGATAAGACCGCGCAATCGACCGGTTCTGGGAGACCAGCCATTAGCCTGCTCATGGCCCAGAACCGATAGCAGGCAGCCCAACGGTGGCCTTCGCCACCCTTCACCGAGTGGGCCACGGGCGCAAATCCTATTGATAGACGGTGGCTCCCGCTTGCCCAGCCCAAACCGTCTGGATCACTCCTTCAAGATTCAAGGGCAGTCCCATGACCCTTGAAGAAGCGCGAGCGCATTACAACTTTCTACTCAGCCTCTGCATCCGAAAGGCCGAATCGTTCGGCCCAATGGCCTTTACCTTTATCAAGGACCAAAGCTTCCTCGATGCGGGCCTCACGCCGGACGAGCAATTCAATCTACTCATGGCCACTGCCGACGCGTTTGCGGATGAGCCCAAACGATACGGGCACAAGGTGGATTGTTTCCAACGGGCATTGGAACTGCTGGCGAAGACACATTATGACGACGCGACCCTGGCCCGGCACCTCCACCAAGAGATCCAGCGCCTGCGGACCGAGCTCGACCTCTATCAAGCCGCCACAAAGCCCGCGCAGTCAGGGGCTTTGGTGAGCCAGGCCGACCGACACCGAATCATCATCGAAACCGACATGCCGGACTATTTCATGTCCATCGCACAACAGCAGGCCGCCCGCTATTTTCAGGAGAAGTTTCATCTGTCCAAAGAAGCCAAAATCGCCCAGCATTTCGCCGGCCAGGTTCGTAAGTTCGAGCCGGACAATACGGTTGTGCACAAAGAGTTCCCCGGTGCCTGCGCGCCGTTCGTTCAGGCAAGGACTGGCGGGTGGTATGTGATGTTACCGTTCGACCTGAAGATCAGCCGCTCGCCTGACGATCCGCTGGAGGCGGGCTTGCGGATCTGGTACACCAAAACGGGATATTCATTTCCGCTGCGGTATGAACTAGGACGGCTGGTCAGTTTCTACGACGATCAGGTGTTGGAGCTCGAGATGACGGACCCGCATCTTCTCTTCGTCTCCGTGGCGCCGCTAAAGGAGCAGAACTTGGGGACGGTCCACCGTACCGTGCCCTCGGATATGCCATTTGAGATTGGCTTGCCTCGCACGTATCTCAATATGGCCAGCACCTTGGGAACGTATGTGCAGATCGCCTGCAACATCAAGGTGTGGTTCGACGCCGGCGCTTTGTCGCTCCTCATCCAGGGAGCGCCGGACCTCCATGAGTATGGCTTGCAAGGCGGAGCCGGACTCCTGACACGGACCTACGCGACGGAGAAGATCGGAGCGTACAGCGGCGCAGGTAACCAGCCCTGGCAGCAGGGGTTAAGTTTCAACTTTATCAACATGCATCTGCAACTCTTGCCGGAGGTCGTAACCGCCTTGGTGCCCGCAAACACCCCGATCTTTTCCCTTTATCCGGTCGTCCCCAGAGGAAACTATCAAGTAGAAGATGCCCGGTCGCTCCACACAGGCGAGTCGTCGAAGACGGCCGGCCTGTGAGAAGCTGCAACCGCTGGTTTACGGGGGAGGTAAGATCCGAACCGCGCGAAGTCTTCTTGTCTCAAACCAACCGGCAACGCGCGGTCGCAGCGCAGGACATAGCTCGCTGTTCTTTAAGAGAAAGAGGGGCCTGTTCATGGACACAATTGCGTGGTAATGTGTAAGCAAGGTTCAAGTAGGTGGAGGCCCATGAACCATCGGATAACAACTCGGGTGGACTGCTCTCACGAGCATCACCTGCGTTGGACAATTCTCGTGGTATCGGGAATTAGCCTTCTGCTCCTGCCCGCGCTGCCAGCCCGTGCAAATGACGGCCAGGTGCCATGGGAATGTTCCGGATACGGCGGCGAAGCCCGAACTCGTTGTATGCAGGCGTTCATTGAGCTACAGCAGGAAGAAATCGGCAAGCTTAAGGGCCAGCTCAAGGCACAGGAAGGTACAATCGAGCAATTAAAACAGCAGGTGGACCGGCAGGCAGCCGCAACTGCGGAGATGCAGCGCCGGCTCGCAACTCCTCCTACGATCGCTCCGACAGTCCCATACACCTACTCACTCTATGCCTATCCCCCAGTCGGATTTGGTCTCTACTTTGGCCGCCCTTGGATCTATGGTGGCCCTTACTATTACCCTCCCTATTTTGGAAGGCACCGCCACTTCGGATTTCACCCGAGACCATGGGGACGACGCTGGTAACGCCGATTTGTTCCGTTCGGCATCAAGGTTCCCCTGCCGTGATCTTGCCTCGAGTTGATGGGTCGTCAGGTCTCTGAACTCTGTTCGCACGACGGATAGGGTGGCAAACGTTACTGACGAAATGCTGGGTCACCCCTAACGAGGTGACGGTGGCGAGACCAGTCCGGCGGTGCTGTCCTGGCTGGGATGATGCAGTTGATTGATTCCTTCGCGGCAATATCCAAGTGGCAGCCACCGGCAACTGCCGCAAATGGAGGGGAGATCGTCCCCGGTCACTGAAGTCCGAATCCGCGCAAGAATATCCTGCCAGCGAAGACGCTCCCCGACTTTCAGCCCGAGTCTTTGCAGCACCTCGTGATCCTGTTGAATCATCTCCTCCTCCGATCTCTCGCCGTTGAGCGTACAGCCGGATGGGTGACGGTGCGGACAGGCCATACAGACCGCATCGGGCGAAGCAAGAACTTCGACCAACACCTCAGGGTGATGGGCTAACGTACGATGGATCACAGCCATGTTCGCGATAAATTCAGCACTGTACCCTTCCCCGCGAAACCCTTGCAGGCACAAGAGTGTATGGCCTCGGAGGCGAATTACGGTGGAATCGACGTCCCTACCGAGATCGGTCATGGTGATGGCACCTCAGCTAATTGTGTCACCGGATACCAACAGAGTCAAAGCGGCCTTCATGCCTCACTGCTCCGCCCATCACATCGGCGCGAAGAAATTGTGACACCAGATCCTCGTTGTGAGGAGTGAGGAGACGAACGGAGAGTCTTCCTGTTTTCCCCTTCGGGCAAGGCTACTCCCGAAGGAGCGCGCCATCTGCTTCCGTGACCGATTGACGAGGCCGCTCAAGGGGATTATCGTAGTCTCGCCTGAAGAATGACGGGGGTCGAAGATTTGACGACCCGCTCTGCTCTCTCTAACAGGGGTTCTCCAACCGCCGCCGTTCCGACAGGATCGAATATCGACCTATAAATGTGGATCGCTGAGGTACTTTCTCAGTGACCGGCGCCTCCGGACATCACCGAAGGAGGTCTCGCCGTGGAGCCTGCCAAAAAGCAACAGTACCGTGAAACAACTGAAGAGTATGGTTTGCGCTCAAGCCATCCGCCACCTGAGCGGCCCATCCCGGAGTGGGAAATCAAGTTGGGGAAAGTGATCTTTTATCTCACATGCGCACTGAGTCTTTGGTTTTTCTACTGGCTGAATGGTATCCAATGTCCCTGTTAACGAAACTCCCGAGCGAGTGATTGCCTGACGAACAGGGAGGAGCACAGCGTCATTTCTTCACACGGCCCACGGTAAGAAGGCTAGGTGCATGGAAAGCAAAGGTCGACCTGTGGACACATGGCACGTCTGGGTCTGGAATTCACCCGGGGTGGCTGGCTTTCCTGCCGACAGAGGCTGTCCTCGCAGTTAGTCGCGCATGACGCGAAGTATGACTCATGCGAGAGGATAAGGGGCAATTTTAAGATCCGCTCCTACGTCACAGATCACGATCGTGGAACTTGGAGGAATGGTCGCACATCCAATGAAAGGGAGGTTGCACATATGCCGACGTACGAGTACAAGTGCCTGGATTGTGGGAAGGAAGTGGTGCTTTACTTGCGATTGCAGGATCATGACCACGGGTCGATTACCTGTCCGTCTTGCAGCAGCAAGCGCATGGAGCAATTAATCTCCAGCGTCATGGCGAAGACAAGTCGAAAGAGTTGAACGGCCTGACGCGCTCACTCATTTCTCGGCTCCTCCGAACGGACCCAGAGCGTGAACCGCTATTCCGACAGACGACAAGGCGGGACATCCTGGATGTCCGGAGGTGTGGTTTCACTCGGTATCACAGGAAACCCCGCCCGTGAACCCCAGGTACGGGGTTCACTTCACAATGTCCCGGGAATTAGAACGGCCGGTCCTTGTCCTCTGGAGGGCTTCTCAGTCTTTGACTCGCGGTGAAGCAGTCGGTTCGGCAGTGCCCGTCGGAGACGAGGCGAGGAAACACATTCTGACGCCCCTAGGAGGTGCCTGCATGGTGATCAAGTCCTACAAACAGGTGTCGCCGACCAGCTATCCGGGCGTCTCGGAGGGCGTGCAGATCAGGGAAATGATCACTACGCGGGATGGCGCGCCAAACTTTGCCATGCGGGTGTTCGACGTGAAGGCCGGCGCGAGTACGCCATTTCATACCCATCCTTGGGAACATGAGGTCTACATCATTTCAGGAACGGGCCTCGTGCGGACAGCAGAAAAAGAGACTCCGTTCAAGCCGGGTGATTCTGTGTACATCGCCCCAGATGAGCAACACTGCTTCGTCGCCGACAACGCCACTCCCCTTCAGATGATCTGTTGCGTCCCGGCCAAAGACCGCTGCCGGCTCTAGCTCGCGAGCACACGAAGGCTCCCCTACTAGCCTTGTCATGCGCGGACGAGGCAATCCCACAAAGACTGCCGACCCCCTGTTCCCTCGGGATTTAGGATTTCCACCGTCTGTCAGTAGAACTCCGACGTGAGCCAACGACGCTTGCTCATGCCGCACTTCCTCCTGGACTATCGCGTCCCCTTTTCGGTGTTCGTCAAATCCAGGCCAGCGCGCTCTCGGACGACAGCGTATATCTGCACAGAGTTGTCTACATGACGGACAAAATTTGCCTGCAGTAGGACAGGCAGTAAGGCTTGGCTAAGTCGGTGGACCGGCGGTTGGTCGGGCCAGATAGGTAACAAGTGGAATTATCAGAACATTCGGCTGGTGGGATCTAACAGTTATTCCTGCGTTTCGTGGTGGGGTTATAGGCATTCAACTTGCTGAACTTCCTTCCGGTTCGTTGGCTGGCCTTCTGAAAGAGAAGTATCGACAGGCTGAATTTTTGGAGACGGCCACGAGCCAACTCACGCTGATCAGGCTGATGAAGGAGGTTGTCATGAAGAAGCTACTGCTGACGGGAATGGGGGCTCTGATGCTTGTGGGGTGCGCAACAGACGGACGCAGCCCCAATGTCGGTGTCGGAGTATCGGTCGGAGGGAGTGCGCCGCCACCGGTTATTGTCGAGGCGCCACGAGGCGGCCCGCCGGTCTGGGTTCCAGCTCATGGACGACGAGCGAGGAAAGCCCACTATAGCTATTATTACTATCCGGCAAGCGGCGTCTATGTGAATGTCAGTACAGGAAGCTATTTCTACTTGAATGGAGGCACTTGGCAAGTGGCCATGACGCTTCCCTCCACGGTGGTGCTCGATAGGAGCAACTACGTCAGTCTTGAGCTGGATACCGATAGGCCTTACCTCTACTATGAGGAACACAAGGTCAAGTACAAGGGGCACGGTGGTTCCAAGAAGCATGGCCATAAGAAAGGGCGCTGGAAAGATAAGGATTAACCCGATCATTCCGTAACGCCTGTTTAGTGCCGTCCTCACAGAGGCCGTGGTCCGACTCGGAGAAAAGGATCACGGCCTCGTATTTAGTCAGAGAGTACCAACGACGGGTCGTGTGGAACAAGCTCGGACGCGGTGAGCGAGTGACCAGTTTGAGTCTGCAAAAAGACTCCCAGTGCAGTTTTTGAGGTCCGGATACCTGCCCATCTCTCAAATTCCATCTTCACGGAAGCCATAACCAGCTCGCTCCAGTGCCCGGTGGACGGCACCCATCACGGCAGGACCATCAGAGTGCGGCATGACAGTCAACGCCGGTGCAGCCTGGAGCTTGGCCAGAATTCGCTCGGCTTCGTCACCGGCCAGCTCGTCGCAGGTCTCATATAAACCCCCTGGGCCCTCCTCCAAGATATTGTGGTCCTTGAGGATGGCACGGATCTTCGCAATGATGGCGCCCGTGGGAGTCGGCATGAGCAAGGCGGCGAGGGCTCCGTGATCGAGTCGGAGCTTGGTCGCGATGGGAAGCGGTTCGCCGGCGCGCAGTTGTTGGGCTGCGGGGAGGAGAATCTTTTCTTCCATGCCGATATGGCGGAGAAGCCCTGCTCGAAACTGAGTATAGGCTCCCTGATCAACATGGTCCGCATGAGCCACAGCTGATTGAAGCAGCTGATCAAGTCGCCGGTGGTCTTCCACTAGAAAGCTTGTGACAAGTCCTGCCTTGTCGTGCTCGTGTGGTCTCATCTGCCCCCACCGATTATGCTTTGCTCAAGGTGCCGCCAGTTCCCGCGCGGAGAAAAAGCGTGATACAAGTGCCATCGCCACGCGCGGACAAGGCGAGGAGTAAAGACTAGTGACCCGTTTTTTTTCTGAGTTCAATCCTACAGATAAGCTTAAGCCTTTGAGTTAAGTTCAATTCTCGCGACAGGCTACGACCCGCTGCCAGTGGTGTCAACACAAGGAATTCCAAAAACCAGTTTTTGTGGGTTTCGCGGGTGTCGCTTAACCCGGCTCCCAACTATCCGCAAGGCGGTCCTGATAGTGGGTTGGCCCTTGGCCTGCGTTCCACTCCCGACGAATCGTTGACAGCCCGAGCCGTCAATACAGTATGCTCATCGCAAGAAAGGTGCGCGACGCATGACGAACCAGGCCATTCCGGCCACAGCACTCTCCGGCCCGCCAGTATCTCGCTGGTTTGGGTTCTTTCCTGAGTTTCGCCAGGACAGCCTCGGCTTTCTGTTACGCTGCCACGCCTACGGCGACGTCGTGAAGCTCTCGATGGGCCGCATGGCGTCGCTCTTCTTACACGAGCCGGACCCTGCGATGTACCTGCTCAACAATCCGGTCGATGTCAAACATGTGCTGGTTGCGAACCAAGACAACTACACAAAAGCACCGGTCCCTCCGGTTGAATCCCGTATTTTCGGCCAGGGGGTGTTGCATACGGAGGGTGAGATCCATCACCACCAGCGGCGGCTGTTTCTCCCCTACTTCCACGGAGACCATGTGGCCTCGTACGCAGGGTTGATCACTGAAAAAGCAGCTGCCCGCGCCGCGACCTGGCGTGACGGCAGCACCATCGACATCGGGAATGAAATGACGCAGCTCACCCTGGCGGTCATTTGGCGCCTTCTCTTTGGGCAAGACGTAAGTTCCGAGGCACCGGAAGTGGCAAAGGCCATCACGGCAGGCCACCACTTAATCAAGAAGCAATATGACTCCCTCCTGGCCAGGATGATGCCCCTGTGGGTTCCGACGAAACTCCATCGCGAGTTTTCTCGTGGCCATTGGTATCTGGAGACCAAGATCCGACGTTTTGTCCACGACCGGCGCACAACACCTCATCAGAGCCAGGACGTGCTCTCGCTCCTGCTCGGCGCCACGAACGCAGCGGGCCATCCACTCAGTGACAATGAGATTCGAGACGAACTCTTCACATTTCTGTTAGCAGGCCATGAAACAACCGCCAATGCCCTGACATGGACCTGGTTTCTACTCTCCCAGTTCCGATCCGCACGCACACAGCTGGCCCACGAGTTGGAGAGCCTGTTAGGCGACCGTCTCCCGACCGTCGCCGATCTGCCTCGCTTGGTCTATACCAAGAGGGTCTGGGAGGAGGCGCTTCGCCTCTACCCTCCCGCCTGGCTCTTACACACGCGGGTGAGCCGCTCCGAGGACAAGCTGCCGTCCGGTGTTCTGCTCCCTGCGGGCGCCAGGGTATTCCTCAGTCCCTGGAGTATGCACCGGAACCCACGATTGTTTCCCGATCCCAACCGATTTGATCCAGACCGTTTCTCACAGGAGGGGAAACACGGGCGACCGGCCTTCAGTTACATTCCGTTTGGTGGAGGTGGGCGTCGTTGTCTGGGCGAATCATTCGCCGAATTGGAAGGCATACTGATCTTGGCGACAGTAGCGTCGAAAGTCCGCCTCCGACTGGTGGAGGGACAAACAATCCTCGCCGATCCTCTGATGACGTTGCGTCCGAAGGACCCGGTGCATATGACAGTTGGACTCGCCGATTCCACAGAGCCCCATCCCGCGGCAGCCTGATTCATGCAATGCAGCACTTGTCTTTTTTCCGTCTCTCCCCTAAGAATAGAGTCGCGGCCTAAACCATTGTCTGGTTGAGTGAGAAATCCTTTTGGAAGTGCAGAGGAGTTTTCTATGAAAATGCTGCTGATCGTCTTTCGTGAGTCGATGGTGGAACAGATCCATGCCCTGCTGAAGGAATACGAAGTCAATGCGTATACTGAACTGCACAATGTAGCCGGCAGGGGAGAAACCGGCCCCACCGTTCAGTTCTTCCTGTCACCGGGTGCTAACTATATGATCCTCGCCGCGGTATCAGAACAGGTTGCCTACCGCCTCATCGATGGGTTCATGCGCTATAGAGCGGAGCATGTGCAAGGTGACGATGCGTTCCCGCTTCACGTGTTCGTCCTTCCCTGTGAGCAAGT
>JBQTHY010000010.1:0-6221 GCA_052389395.1 Nitrospiraceae bacterium
CTTCGCGAGCTGGCTGGAGGATGCAGCACCGGTGACATTCGTGAGAGGGACTCGAACCGGCTCCTTCATGCCCCCCCATTGCCAGACGGCAAGTCCTATCCACGCCAAGGCCAAAGCAGCGGCAAGAACAGTTTTTCTCTTCGCATCCATGGTTACTCGACATGCTCCGACAGAGGCGGGTTACTGGCTTCCGCGCGGAGATACGTCGCAATCTTGATATTAAACGTCAACATCTGATCCTGCACGCCCCCAGACCGAGCCAGTTCAAGGTCCTCGATAAACAGGAGCTCTTCAGCCGTCTCCAAGTCATAGATGAACCGACGGAGATCCTCGTATCGCCCGCTCATTGAACCCTGCAACAGCCCTTTGCTCGTATGGGCCACGAGGGTCGGCTCTGTCTTGTAGGACAATGCCGGCAAGGTGACTCGATCGCGCTTTGCCTCTTCCGAAATGCCCAACGCCAAGGGGGCGAAATCCCGCTCAGCTGGCAGTACCGCCCATACTTGGCTGAGATCTTTTCTCGCTTTCCTTGCCTCTCGATGGCGCATGAGCAGCTGTCGTGTCGAAGTCCACTCTTGCTCCAACCGCTCCCGCTTAGAGTCCGCACCCGCCACGCCGACCGCATGGACGAGGGATAGCACGAGCAGGAGACCCAGCGTGATTCCCAGCCACGGGAACAACGGTGCAAATGGCTGCTGTAATGCCAGAAGTAGGCGATCCCGCATCAGCCCTAGACTCCTTCCGGTCGATATCGAAGGGTGATCTCGAATTCCACCAGCCCGTTCGTCCCCGCGCGATGCTGCGCCAGCACAGGATCCTTGAACGAGGGATGATCTTGAAGTCCGACTGTAAATGCCGTGACGTCTTCCAAGCTCATGGCGGTGCCCGTGAGATGAACCGTGGTATCACTCGTGTCGAGACGAACACTACTGAGCGCGAGCCGCTGAGGAATCACTTGCTCCAATCCGGTCAGAAAATTTGTCCAGGAAATCGTTCTCTTTTCGAGAAGCTGATTGGCCAGGTCCACCTCGGCGGGCAGTCGCTCTAACGCCTCTTCCGACAAGTCAATCCCCTCTTGCCGAGCCTCTACGACCAACTGGTCGTCCTGTTGGCGGACTCGATCAAGTTCTGCTTCGATGGTCCGGGATCCCTGATATCCCAAGACCGCCTGGCCCACGCTCCAGAGAATGCCGATCGAGAGGAGGGCGCAGCTTCCGACCAACAACGTTCGGAGCGGGGCCAGAGCGGGTCGATACCGACTGCTTAGGTTGATATGGAAATAGTCGTGGGTGCCGCCCATCATTGGAAGACGCATGAGCGGCTCGACAAGCTGCCCAATCGAAAAATTCCCGAGTGCCATAACTAGAATCCTATTTAAAAAACCTTTTGCGACCCCAGTGGCAATAAAAACGCATGGGGTCCATGATGCCCATTGAACAGCCCGCGGGATGTTCAAAATGGTCGTCCAGCGCGGCCGCAGCGAGCGAGGAGGCGAGGCGTACTTTTTGCCGTACGTAGAGCCTCTGAGCGATGCGAGAACAAAGCTGGCGGACTTTTTCAACATCCTGCTAAGAGAGTCCCGCCATTGCGGCCAACGAGGTCATACTCCGATGACTCCCCTTCGACACCCAACCGAGCGCCTCGACCGATCCCCATTCCAATTGTTCGACAGACAAATCAAGACCGCCCTCGACGTGCGCCTGCAAAGCCGCCAGGTCTCCATCCGCGCAGAGGACAGCTTCCTTGATGACGGCGAAGGGGTGCCGCTCCTGACAGGCGTCCAACGAGGCTCCGCATTCTTCAACGATTTTACCCAGAATGCCGGTCTTCGCACTGACCGCTGCGGCATCGCCTCCCAAGAGTTTGCACCGATAGAACAGCAACTGTCCCTGTTGAAAGACCATCGTTGTCAGCGCCCCATCCGACAAATTGGCCCAGAGAAAGTCACGCCGCTCCCATTTCGATCCACGAGTGGCCCTCCGCCACAGATCAAAGAGTCGAAAACTGGTTATCCCAACTTCATAAGGGATCAATCCCGCTGATACACAGAGCGATTCATACTGATTCAGCACGGATTCCTGGATCGCGACGGCCAGCACGGTATGACTCCGGCTCTCGCTTCCTGACGTCCCACGAAACGCTTGTGACACCACCTTCGCCCCACCCAATGGAAAAAGCTGTTCCTGCCCTAGTCGCCATCGGATCAACGCATCACGCTCTTCGCGTTTCACAGGAAGCTGGTCAAGGTGCAGAACCACGGAGCGCGCGGCAGCATCCGGAAGGAGTAAGACGATCGGACGAGGAAAGTCTGACAGCAGAGCATGCCCGGGAGTGCGCCCCTCTGAGTTGCCCCCTGCGAGAGCGCGAATGCGGCTCTCCAATGCCGAAAGCTCCGACAGATTGTGATCCACCGGCGAGGGCTTCACCACGCCGTCCGGAAGCGGAGACATCACGCACCGGTGCCGTCGTCGTCCACGCCAATTCCGTTCTGTTTCGGCCCACGCCACAGAGTCTGCCCCGAACTTTAGACAGCGCTGCGGCCGGCTGCCGGCCCATCCCCACATCGTTTACCCTTCCTCGCTAAACGTCACGCGATTGATCTCACGGAGCGACGTCTCACCGCTCAGCACTTTCTTCAGCGCCGATTGCCGAAGCGTAATCATGCCGTCCGTAACCGCACGATACCGGATTTCCGAGAGTGGTCGCTCGGCGAGAATCATCTCCTTAATCTCATCGGTCAAGTCCAGGAATTCCGTGATGCATTTCCGGCCTCGGTAGCCGGTACCATGGCACTGCTGGCAGCCTTTCCCTTCATAGAATAGGGCATCCTTATACTGCTCATAATCCAATCCCGATTCTTCGATCAGGATCTGATCGACCTTGATCGGAACTCGACAAGAGGGGCAGACAATACGGACCAATCGCTGTGCCAAGACGCAGTTCAGTGCGGCGAGGAAGTTGTAGCTCTCGATCCCCATCGAAGCAAAGCGCCCGATCACATCGAAGACGTTATTCGCATGAACCGTTGTTAGCACTAAGTGGCCGGTGAGAGCGGATTGTATGGCGATCTGCGCCGTCTCGGCATCCCGGATTTCGCCGACCATGATCTTGTCGGGGTCATGCCGAAGGATGGACCGGAGGCCTCGCGCAAAGGTAAGGCCTTTCTTCTCGTTAACAGGAATCTGCACCACTCCCGAGAGCTGGTATTCAACCGGATCTTCGATCGTGATCAACTTGTCTTCGACTGTGTTCATCTCCGAAATGGCGGCGTACAATGTCGTCGTCTTTCCGCTTCCCGTCGGGCCGGTGACTAAAACCATGCCGTAGGGTCGCGTGACCGCTCGCCGGAACCGCTTCAGATCCTCGGGATTGAATCCCAGCCGCTCCAGCTTCAGGGCCGAGACGCCCGTCGAGATGGATTCACGATCCAAAATTCTGATCACCACCGATTCGCCGAAGACACTGGGCAGGATCGACACACGAAAATCCACGGTCTTTCGATCCAGCCTCATACGAAAACTGCCGTCCTGCGGCACTCGACGCTCTGCGATATCCAGTTCGGACATGACTTTGAGACGCGACACCAAGGGCGCGTGGAGCCGAATATCGAGCGGCTCCATGGCGGGAATGAGGATGCCGTCCACGCGCAGCTTGACCTTGGTCGCCCGGTCGGCCGCTTCGATGTGGATGTCGCTCGCGCGGCGCTGCAACGCGCTGAGGAGAATGGAGTCCAGCAGCTTGACGGCAGGACTCTGGTCTTCCGCGGCATGATCGACCGTAAGGGTTTCCTCGCCTCGATCATCTTCTTTAACCAGGACTGACCGATACTCCGCTTCGAGTTCACGGAGCGCGTGACTGGACCCTTCACTACGTTCCAACGCCGCAAGAATCGCGCTCTTGGAACTGACGACTTGCTCAAGAGGTTTGCCGATCAAGAGTTCCAATTCGTCAAGACCCAACAAATTCTGTGGATCCGCAATGGCAATGGTCAGCACTCCGGCGCGCTCGGCAATCGGCACAAACGGAAATCGTCGCATCAGCTTGACGGAAATCGTCTCGAAGTATTGTTGGTCAACCCGAAAATCCGCCAGCGGATCGTAGGGAAGCCCATACTGAGCCGCCAGGGCGCGAGCCAGTTGATCTTCGGAGAGGAGTCCTTCTCCCACTAAGGTTTGCCCCAATGTTGCCGTCACTCCGCCCAATCGACGAAGCGCGTCTTCGACCGTCTGTTTCGGGACCACCCCCTGGCTGATCAACACCTCTGCAAGTGTGGGCCGGGCAAGGCTACGCGCCATGCGGCACCTCCTCAGCTCTAGCGTTACGTCTCATCTGCTGCATCCCGCGCTCCATCCGAGCTATCCGACCGTACCGGCCAACTGAAACACCGGCAAATACATCACGATCACAATACCGCCGACCAGAACTCCCATCACAAGCAACAAGGCGGGCTCAATCCACGTCGTGAGCTGGGTGAGTCTGGTATCGAGATCGGCTTCGTAAAACTCTGAGACGTCCCGCAGCATCGCCTCAAGTGATCCTGTTTCTTCCCCGACCGATAACATCTCTATCGCCAATTTCGGCAGCACCTTGGGACGATCCAAGGCAGCTGCCAGAGTAAGCCCCTCACGAATCTCATTGACCGCCCTCGCCATCCCTTGTGAGATCCATCGATTCGAAACGGCTCCTCTGGTACCCTGCAATGCGTCAACCAAGGGGGTCCCACTGGCGAGGATTGTTCCAAGCGTGCGGGTCAACTGCACCGTATTGTGCTTGATGATAATGGGACCTAATAGCGGCAACTTCAGAATGAGTCGATCGATCGCGAGACGGCCGGCCGGCATGGCATAGTAGGCACGAACCCCCAGAACAAGCCCGATTACAACCACGGCCGCAGGCAGAAGCCGTGACTCCGCATTTCTTACGAGATCAAGCAGCGTTTGGGTCGCCCACGGTAAGGTCTTCGCCGTTTCCCCATAGACCGTCACAAAGGTCGGCATCACGTAGGTCAATAAGAAGCCAATCACCGCCAGACCGATCAAGATGAGAAACATGGGATAGGAGAGCGCCTTCACCACCTTTTGGCGCAGCCCCATCATGAGTTTCAGGTACGTCACATACCGCTGGAGCACTTCGGGGAGATTTCCCGACTGCTCTCCCGCTCTCACTGTCGCAATGTAGAGCTCGGAGAAATAGGAGGGATGTTTGGCCAGCGCCTCCGAGGCCGATGATCCGCCTCGAATATCTTCCCGCACATCGCGCAGCGCCTGCTGAAATCTGGCATGATCAGCGCGCTCGATCAGCAGATCCCACACACGCAACACCGGCAACCCGGCCTTCACGAGGGCCAACAGCTCTTGGTTGAACACCAAGAACTCCCCCAGGGGAAGCTTACCCCACGACCTTGATTTTCTCGACACCGCCGCCGAACCGATCCCTCGACGGTGGAGCTTGAAAATCAGCCATCCTTGGGCTTCGAGTTTGGCGCGAACCAGCGATTCTTCCTCGCCCTCGACGTGGCCGTCGATCGTGGATCCATCAGGCCGGGCGACTCTGTATGCAAACACCGCCATAGAAGGAATCCTTCGAGGCTTGCTTGGGATGGGTCGGCCCGCCCTGCTCAGACGCTGCGGCTCGACCGCACTAAGCTCGCACCTGCTGGCCTGCGGAACTTGCTGGCTTCGGCACGGAGCGCGAACCCAGCTTCGAGCAGTCCTCGGCCTGCGCGCCGCGCACCGCACCTGCTCGCTAAGTGGCGGTGCCCTCGCCTCCGCGATTCGCGACGCAGGCCGACCCATCCCAGCTTGTGCGGGGACGGTCGCCGACCGGAAGGGACTTCGGCGAGCTCAGTCGAGCCGCGACAGTCCCCCACCCATCCCCCAGTGGGGCCCTTGCGTTGCGCGCGCTCGGTGAAAGACCGCGCCTTGGTGCGGTCGGGGTGGGCGGGTGAGACGATCGCCCCGTTCGCACGCCACCCGCGGCCATGACGCCTCTAAACTGCGGAACTATTTCCGGATTAGGATTAATCCGCTTTCTCCTCCACGCGCTCGCCCGTAGCAGCCGGCTTGGTCAACCAGAGGACTTGACCGACTTCGATATGACTGTCATGGAGCTGGTTGATGGCCATGAGACGCTTTAAGGGAACGCGATGCCGTTGCGCGATGCTCCAAAGGGTATCGCCTGGTTCGACCGAGACGAGCAAGGGAGAGGTTGGGGTTGGTTGT
>JBQTHY010000011.1:0-4468 GCA_052389395.1 Nitrospiraceae bacterium
GCGAACGTCACGATCGTGACGGCACGGAAAGAAGATCCACTGCGTGTGCCGAACGGGGCATTACGGTTCCGCATGCCGGGCATGCCGGTCGATCGCAAGGTGACACAGATATGGATCAGGGACCAGGAAGGCATGGTCCGTCAGGTGGCAGTTACGACCGGCATCGCCGACTCACTGTTTACCGAGATTGACGACGGCACGGTGAAGGAAGGTGAGGCAGTCATCATCGGAAGCGAAACCCCCGATGAGCAGGGGGAGAGAAAGCTACCGCCTGGATTTGAGATCGCGCCAAAGGTGAGATGAAAGTTGGTCCGTCTTTTTTCTCTTGTCTTTTTGGTCTATCGCGTCCTCGAACTCGATAAAATGAACCAGGCAGACCGGATAGACGGAATAGACAAGATAGACCAGATGGGCGAGATAGACTAGACAGCCCAGATAGACCACAATCACATGTCCTTTCTCTGGCTTACCATGCTCTCAGCCCTCCGCATCCTCCGCCGCAATCCGTTGCGGGGCGGGCTGACCATGCTCGGGATCATCATCGGTATCGGCGCCGTAGTCGCCATGGTCAGCCTGGGTCAGGGCGCAACGGCCTCCGTCCAAGCAGAGATTGCCACTCTCGGCACCAACGTCCTGATCATCGTGCCGGGCGCCACGAGCGTGGGCGGTGTCCGCGGGGGACTCGGCACCGTCTCAACCTTGACCGTCAACGATGCGGACGAGATCCAGGGTAAGGTCCACGGCATCAGTACGGTGATCTACGCCATTCGATCCGTCCTCCAGGTCATCTCGGAATACAAGAATTGGAGCACGGTGGTCGTCGGCACCACTCCTGAGTTCACCGATGTCCGGAATTGGCCGATTGCCCAGGGGAATTTCTTTACGCAGTCCGACATGAACTCGGCTGCGAATGTCGCCGTGCTGGGGAAAACCGCCGTGCAGAACCTCTTCGAGCCGGGCGAAGAGGTCTTGGGGGCCCAGATTCGGATCAGGAACGTGCCGCTTCGCGTGATCGGAGTGCTGGAGCCCAAGGGCCAGTCGATCACGGGGCAGGACCAGGACGACCTGGTGGTCGTACCGTTTCCGACCGCCGAACGGAAGGTCTTCGGCACGCGGTTTCTTGGGATGGTCGGGATCATCCTGGCGGCCACACAAACCCGCCACGAAATGCCCCTGGTCGTCGAAGAGATCACAGACCTCTTGCGGGCCCGCCATCGGCTGCATGAATCGGACGAGAACGATTTCACAATCAGGACGATGGACGAAATCTCCGAGGCCATCGCCGGCGCCAGCCGGACGATGATGTTCATGCTGATGAGCATTGCCTCCATTTCCTTGTTCGTCGGCGGCATCGGGATCATGAACATTCTGTTGGTGTCGGTCACGGAGCGGACCAGAGAAATCGGTTTGCGCATGGCCGTGGGAGCCAAACGCAGACACATCCTGCTGCAATTTCTGATCGAAGCCCTCATCATGACGACCATCGGGGGGGTTCTCGGCGTGGCGGTCGGCATCGGGGCGGCCAGGGTATTGACGACGATGGTCGGCTGGCCGACGATCATTGCCCCGCAGGCCGTCGCCGCCGCGTTCTTGTTCTCCGCCGTGGTCGGCCTATTCTTTGGCCTCTACCCGGCCAACAAGGCGTCGAAGATGAATCCAATTGAAGCGCTGAGATATGAATGAGCGCGAGAGGAGCGTGACAAGCGCGATCGGCGGGAACGAGCAAATCGTTGATCCGAAGGTCGGGGACTCGATAGCGCAATATGAGCCCTTCTGTTCTCGCCCGCGCG
This sequence comes from Nitrospiraceae bacterium, assembly GCA_052389395.1. Classification (GTDB taxonomy): domain Bacteria; phylum Nitrospirota; class Nitrospiria; order Nitrospirales; family Nitrospiraceae; genus Nitrospira_D. The sequence continues at coordinate 1,791 of JBQTHY010000011.1, forward strand.
CCCGTCTCGCCTTTCTCGTACGTCGCGCCCTCAGGCCATGAGCATCCCGGAAAATCGAGCAATTTCACAGAAGTTGCGGGAGGTCGTCCTGCTCCTGGAGGAGCAGGACGCGAATCGCTTTCGCATCCTGGCCTATCGTCGGGCAGCAGAGACTCTCGAACGGCTTGACGTGCCAATTTCGACCATTGTTAAAGAACAAGGCACCGAGGGGCTGCAGGCGTTACCCGGCATCGGCGTGAGCTTGGCGCGGTCGATCCACACGCTCGTCGTCACCGGTCAGCTCCCGATGTTGGACCGGCTCCGCGGCGACTTGGATCCGGCGGCGCTCCTCGCCTCAATTCCGGGCATCGGTCCTGCTTTTGCAAGACGTTTGCATGACGACCTGCACATCCATACGTTGGAACAACTCGAAATGGCCGCGCATGACGGACGGCTGGCGGAGATCGAAGGTGTCGGCCCCAAGAAACTGCAAGGCATCATCGACTCCCTCACGGCCAGACTGGGACGGGTTCGGAGGACACCTCAATCGGCCGGGAGTCGCGCAACTGAAGAGCCATCGATCGAGGAGCTGCTGGAAGTCGACCGAGAATATCGAGAGTCGGCCTTGGCCGGCAAACTACAGAAGATCGCCCCCCATCGGTTCAATCCCAAGCGGGAGGCCTGGCTGCCGATTCTCCACACGCAACGGGGCGCGCGCCACTATACCGCACTGTTCTCAAACAGCGCCCTGGCCCATCAGCTCAAGAAAACGCGCGATTGGGTGATCCTCTACTACGACGACGACCAAGGCGAACGCCAATGCACGGTGATCACCGCACGGGGCGCACCCTTCACGGGGAAGCGCATCGTCCGAGGAAGAGAAGCGGACTGTGCCGCGTACTACAAAGGCAGCTCGAAAACGGGCAATCCTTGATTGAGCCCTGCCTCCTGCTCGAACCCGCCGCGGCGGTGCCGCCGAGAATGGCGCCCAGGAGGAACCCCTGCGGCCACTGACCTTCCAGACCCCACACATACAGAGCCGCCAAGCCCACCACCGAACAGGTAAAGACGATGACAGAATCGAGGAGCGCCAGCAGTGTCTCCTGCAGTACCTTCATGAATTGAAGACTCAGGCCGCCGTCGAACAGAATGATCAGCAACGCCAGTGTCCCGAAATACGGAGCCAGTGAGGCCACAGGGGACGCATCGGCAAAGCCCAAGACCGGACCGAGAGGAATCCCGAGCCCCATCAGGAACAGCACGCTGGGGATGCCGGTTCGCTTAAAGCCTAATCGCCAGCCAGTCTGACGAGAATGACAACCCCGACTAGGCCGAGAACAGCTTCAACGCTCAATGATTCCATAATATCGCTCCGCTCACCTTTGCTGATGGACCCGAGTCCGCACGGCAACCATGTTAGCGATATCTTGACGGCCTGCAAAAGCGAATTACGTCCCCAACTATCTTCGGCGCACTGTCCGGCTTGATCGGAACGAATCGCTGCTTCGCTCGATAGAGAATGACCATCAGCGCAATGCCAAGAAAGATCGTGAGTCTAAGCACCGCACCGCCGTCTATCGGGCCAACCGCGCTGAACCGCATCGATGTACTAGATCCGACTCCCAATGCCTTCGGGGTTCGTTCAGTCAACTGCTCTGAGATGAGCCGATTGACTTTATGAAGTACGATGGTGCGGATCAATACGTTTGTGGCTCTTACTGAAAGAGCAACCACAGTCCGATGCAGTACCCTAGAATAATCAAGAAGCTATCCGGCTCAATCAGCATGTACCGCTTCTCAACCCGGTAGATAATCCCCATCAGGGCGATGCTCATGAGAAGGATGCTCCACAGGGCCGTCATGGCATGGGCATCGGAGACGGCGTTGAAGAGAGGTCCGCTGCGATAGGCGAGATCGACGAAGAAGAAAGCCGCCATATTGAAGGCGTTGCTGCCGAAGAGATTGCCGACTGCAAGGTCGAAGGCGCCGAGCCGGACGGCGGCCGTTGCAGTGACCAACTCCGGTAACGACGTGGTTATGCCTACGAGCGACGTCCCGATGAATGTCGTAGAAATCCCCGATTGTTCGGCGATTGCACTCGCCGAGCCTGCCAAGAACGGCGCCGCTACGAGCAACGCCAATGCGGCCGCCGTAAATCCGATGGAAGCGCGGCGGAGTCCCTCGCGTTTGCTCGGTTGTTTCGGCTCCTCTGCGGTCTGCCCCTCCACAACGAGTTCATGTTCACGCTGACGCCGCTTCATAATTTCTTGTCTGAACACGACGCGCATGCCGAAGATATAAAAGAGCAGCAACAGCATACTCCCAAGCCCGATTCCGCCATGCTTGACGTCCAACCCGAAGAGCACGAAGAATGCGGCAAGCCCGCTGAGGAAGAGCGCCAAGCCGGCACTCAAAGCATGTTCGAACGCCGCCTGTTGCCAGACCCGCTTTTGCCGATGCATCAAATCGATGATGCCCAGGATGAGCATGTTGGCCATGTTGCTGCCAAACAGATCGCCCGCGGCAAGATCGGGCACATTCATCAGCGCGGCGCTGACATCGGTGAAGATTTCCGGCAGCGACGTGGCCGTCGCCATCAGCACCACTCCGATCCAGAGCCCACCCAGGCCGGTCAGGTCCGCGATCCGATCGCCATAACGGGACAGTTTCGCCCCGGCATAGACAATCACCGCCGCGCT
>JBQTHY010000012.1:0-5606 GCA_052389395.1 Nitrospiraceae bacterium
GACTTCCCAAATCTCAATCTGGTGCTCGACGACGCTTTGCAGTTTCCCTTGGAGAGTCTTCCCGTCGGCACGGTGGTCGTAGCCAACCTGCCGTATTACCTCTCGACGCCCCTGCTCTTCCGACTGCTCGACCAGCGCGATCGGTTTCCGCGCATGGTGCTTATGTTGCAGAAGGAAGTGGCCGGTCGACTCGTGGCCAAGCCAAACACTTCAGCCTACGGTGTCCTCTCCATCATGGCGCAGCATACGGCTGAGATCAGCAAAGCATTCCGCGTCTCGGCCCACTGTTTCAGACCGAGACCGGAAGTCGGCTCTGCCGTGGTCTTGCTGCGAACGAAGGAGCGGAGAGAACTGATGCGTGACGAGGAACCAAAGTTCGCCGCGCTGGTGAAGGCCGCCTTCGCCCACCGGCGCAAGACGCTCGTTAATTCACTCAGGGAAGAAGGGTATGATCAGAAACTGGTGTTAGAAGCCCTGGATCCACTCAACCTGTCGCTCACCGCCCGTGCAGAAGTCCTCTCACTTGCACAGTTCATTGATCTGACGCGCCTGCTGGTCAAATCTCGCACATGCCCATTAGTTGAGCGCGACAAGTAGTGGAGAGGTCACTCCTTCTGGCCGACTTGTCCTAAGAATTGCTTTGCCGCCTCGTTCTTCTGATACATGTCCGTGGCGTTTTCGCGTACTCTGACATGGCCGCGTAACAGAAATATAAGTTCCTTTGGCTGGGCTTAAAGTTGGTGTACTATCGATTCGTTGGCACGAGAGTGAACGGAGCGGTGTCGTGCATTTTGTCAGGATCGGAAATCGCGCACTAAACCTTGATCGCATCTCTCATTGTGAAGTGCAGGTCTGGCATGACACGGTATCCGTAAAGATTTTTGTGACTGGGACGACAAATAATACCCCGGTCGTCCTGAACGAAGAAGAAGCGAAGCAGTTCTGGAAGTACATTGAGGACATTGCAGAAAAGCCGGTTTAATTCTGGCTGAGGTCGTCGGCACTCCCCTTCCCTTCCCACAGACTCGTTCGACATGGGCGCACTAGAGGAGGAATTGGGCAGGTCATATCAGCAATGCCGTCTTATCGTCCGCACTCCATCGCATTCTTCTCCTCCCCAGGACTATCTTTGCGACAGAGTGTCAACGCGTCACGAGCAGTCGATTGATACCCGGTCTCCATGTTATGCTGAGGGCAGGCTGCGAGCGGACTTTTCTGTTTACCAGATCACACAACTGGCGTACAGGAGACGAGTTCCCATGGGCATGAGGCAAGTCATCAAACAGGCAACCGGACTTTTTCTCGTGCTGTGGCTTCTCGTCGGCTGCGCCGACGAGTTCATTCTATATCATAGTGCGTCCGGGGACCCTCTCCTCATCTCACGCCGAGCATACACATCAGAAGGATGTACGACAAAGGTGCAAGAGGATGCTGCTCGTCTGGGCGTCACCTTCCGATACGTCCATGTGCGAGGCAGCATCGCGGGTCGGTCGTTGTTGTGGCCAATAGAACCTGGATACGCCTGCGAAGCCGCTATCGGCCCTGCACAGCACCCGACGGGTTTCTATCCCATGGGGACACACCTCATGCCCCACGGTTCCTGACCTCAATCGACACGGGGACACTCATAGTTTCCCCTTGCCCAGAACGCCAAAAAAAATCTCCTGCCTAACCGTCTTTGACCTGTTGACAACACAGGCCCTAGTGCAGTAATTAGTCCGCCTCCACACTCCGTTGTGGATTCGCAACTACTCTTATTTATTCTCCCTAGCGTGTTGAAGGGAGGTGAAATCAACGATCTGACGTGGCCCACATGCCAGATCATCCCTTGAAGAGCCTTAAGAGGATCACTGCCCAGCAGGTTCCACACAGGCCGTGCGAGTGCTCAACGAGACTGAGATGTATTCCACATCGCTAACCGACGAGACAAAGGAGAAGGGATGGAAGATCTTGTCATAGAAGAAGGCGCATCATCCGCACTCAAGATTACTTTGGGTGATTTTCTTGTCTTCATCAACTGGATGAACCAACTTGAAAAAGCATTCGATCGTGCTGAAGCCCTGCCAGCCATGCCGGATCTGGATTCAGGAAAAGTCCGAGGCTGGATTCAGTTAGTTCAACGGCTGGAAGAGCGCTTCCGGCGGAGCGAGGAAAAGAAGCTGGCTCTTGAAGCCAATGTCATCGCACAGGAGACGCAGCTCGGCCAATTGCTCTCCCACCTGCACACGAACATTGCCTCTCTTTATGAAAACCTCGGACAGGCACAAAAGGCCGAGGAAGTACGTCGACGGGCTGAAGTCCTGCATTGTTGTTAGCTTGCTCAGTTATGGGCCTGGAAGAGGCGACACGATCTGTCGCCTCTTCCAGGCGATCCTTTCTCAACGCCCTTTCCATCAGCTAGCCCCACTTCTCGGTTTCGTATTTTCTTAGAGCTGCTCCACCAGCAGAGGGTCAACCAAATCTGAAAATCTCTTGTTGAAACAGTATCTTAAGCTATACTTGCAGTGTGTCCAATGGGGACGGTGCGTCGTCAAAGGGACATGGTGAGGAATCCACGAGGATGGGATGATCAGGATCCTGTTAGTCGAGGACAACGATGTCGATGCTAACCTGACCCAGGATATCCTGTCAGATTGGGCTATCGAACAATTCCACGTTACCCGTGTCACACGATTGGGGGAAGCCTTTGCCAAGCTAGCCAGAGAACGGTTTGATGCCGTCCTCTTGGATCTTTCACTCCCTGATGGTTACGGACTTTCAACGCTCCGGCAGATACAAGCCGCCAGCCCCACAATTCCCATCATCGTGCTCAGTGGGGTCAGCGATCAAGCCCTCGCGTTGCAGGCCGTCCAAAATGGCGCTCAGGACTACCTTTCCAAGGGACAGGGCCAGCCAGAACTTTTGGCCCGTTCGATTCGCTACGCCATTGAACGCAAGCGTGCCGAAGAACGCCTGACGTACCTCGCTCAGTACGATCAATTGACCGGTCTGGTGAATCGCACCTTGTTCCGTGACCGGCTTGTCCAGGCCATGGCGCGAAGCAAGCGACTCCAGCAGCCCCTCGGGCTCATGCTGCTCGACCTCGATCGATTCAAATCGGTGAACGATACCATGGGACATGACGTAGGTGATCAGCTGTTGAAAGCGGTCGCTGATCGACTTCGGGAATGCGTCCGCGAGGTCGACACGGTGGCGCGCATGGGTGGCGATGAGTTCACGATTATCCTGGAAGGTCTCTCATGCGACCAGGACATCACCATAGTCGCACGGAGAATTGCCAAGTCATTGACTGAACCCTTTCATCTCCGTGAGCATCAGGCTTCAATCGGAGTCAGCATTGGAATTACTGTCTATCCTCATGACGACCATGAGATTGACGACTTATTGAAACATGCTGATGCGGCGATGTATCGCGCCAAGCAGAAAGGCGGGAGTGCATTTCAGTTCCATGTTCCGAACGATACACCGTCGTCACCCCTCTTCTCCAAACCCTCCTGAACAGGGAATACTCCGTTCTGGCAGGCCTTTACGCAGTTCTTCGCACCTGCTGATTTGAACTTGTTGATCAGCGGGAATAGACATGCCGACGATAGTGAATCGTAGGGCGGGCTACCTGCCGATATCGGCGAGCGGCTGATCTGAGATGGCATAGGCCCCACGACAATTCATCTCGAGTTGATTCACCTTGGGAAGTTCCTGAGGCGAAGGATTGGGATATGAGTCAGGCGTCATCAGCAGACCCCAGTGTTGATTGTCGCGACAGATATTGCCCACGATTAACCCTGCACCGTGATGGAACAAGAGAATCCCGCTGAGCATGTTTGCCTCGCACTGATTGCGTACGAGTTCCGGATGACTCCCCGCATCACGGACTGCAATCCCGAAGTGGTGATTTTCCATACAGCGATTGTTGGCGACTCGGGGTTGCGCACCAGCGAAGACGAAGATACCGGACTCTCTGTTGCGGCACACTTCGTTTTCCGTGAATGTCGCCCGGCACTCAGGCCCATAGAGGACTACCCCCGATAGTATCCCCTCCATCATCCGGCACTGGGTGATGATGCAGGTGGAATCGAGCACATTCATCGGTGAGTGTTGATCGCTTCCGACATAGCGGAATGTGATACCGGAGATTCGGCCTCCTAATACCCGCTGCAAGTAAAGCGGACCACCGCGCCGGCTGAAGATTTGGACCAGATCACGTCCGGCGCCGATAAGTCGCACCGGTCGCTCGTTTACGAATATCTTGTCCTCATAGGTTCCAGGACGAATGTAGACCTGGTCTCGCTCACCCGCATCCTTGAGCGCTGTGCTAGGGACGGGATAACACTGCCCATCTTTCGAATCCACGATCAGAGTCTTCCCACCCAGTGGATTGTATGGAATACCTTCCTCATTCATCGTGCTCTCCCCTTGAGCAGATTCTTGTCCTGGCAGATGGGTCCATCGACTCAACCTCGCGCAACACCCCTCCGTCTCACGCGAGACCCTGCGGCTGACGCTTGCAATGCGAGCGACCACTCTCGAGCACTGAGTATCCATGCGGAGCGAAGGAGACACAATGCGTACAAATCTGTCTCCCAGGCCTCGATCAGCAGGAGAGTGTCTCATTTTTCCAGGGAACGGGGATACGAAAGGTCCTGTTATCTATAGGTTTTCCTCCTATCGAAGGTCTGCTGTTTGGCATACCGATTGCGAGAGCAGGTCCCAGGTAGAGTTACCTGAGCAGTACGGAGGCATGTCTTATGGCGCTCAAAAGTCTCTGTGTCCTCATGGCCATGTCGATCCTGTTGTCTGCAAGTCCGTCCTTCGCTACCCCCGGCCAGGTGCACGATACATCTCGCCGATTGTACGATCGGGTGATGGAGGAGTTTAAGCATCGCGACTATGAAGCCGCGCTGGCAGGATTCCGGCTTTTCATCGAGCTACACGGCCAATCTGCCTTGGCGGCCAATGCGCAATACTGGATCGGGGAATGTCAGTACCGCATGGGGCAATACAAAGAGGCGCTCAACTCGTTCTATAACGTTGTGTCGTACTATCCGCTCAGCCCGAAGCTCGCTGCCTCAACGCTGAAGATCGGTCAAACCTACGCAAAACTGGGCGATCACGAGAAAGCCCGTATGATGTTTGATCGAGTCGTCGATCAGTACCCAGACAGTTCCGAAGCGGAGCTTGCCCGTAGGGCCATCGAGGCGATGGCGAGCAAACACGATCCGATCTCTCAACCGCCGGAATAGAGGCAGAGTGGTCCGCTGAAGAAGTAGGCCTCTTGCGTCTCTTATCGTTCTTCTTCAAGCCCCAAGAGTGCGGCTAGATCGGGAATCGTGTATGACTTCTGTGACCGCACCTTCACCAGTCTGATCCCTGCCGCATCCAGAACCGATTCGATCACACGTTGGCGCTCCGACAGATGGGGTCGTGGCGTCTCATCTTCAATCTGCACCACTTGCTCGACTTGCGGTGATCCTGGATGCACCAACACAAAATCGACTCGCTTGAGAGCCATATGGCTCAACACGTGGGACCGCGCCTTGCCTACGGCTTCGACAGACACAAACGACCAGAGGGGCACATGAGCAAAGACCAGATAGTGATCCTGTACG
>JBQTHY010000013.1:0-9532 GCA_052389395.1 Nitrospiraceae bacterium
CACCCATCCGAGCCATGGGACCAGGATTGCCAACTTGCGGTCCTGGATGCATGAAGCCCTCGAGCTGTATGCGAAAGCCACGCCTGCACCGGCATCCCCCGAGTTGCCTCGCCGAGCTCCCTAATGCCTGATAGCCAGGGATGGAGGGAAATATTCTGCTTACGTTCCGCCATGCAATTGGTGCCGATGACGTCGACCGCTTTTCTCGCCATCCGTCCCGGCATCCCCTGAGCGAAGGGCTCGAAATGGTTTCCTGGAGGCGTCAATGAGATTGGAGGATGGCGATCACAGCTCGATTCCATCCGGTCGGACCAGGAGCCGTAGCCAACTCCAGCGAGGGAGTGTCACAGCGCGATCGTACGAGCAATCCGGTTTCTGGACTAGAACCAGCCGATCTCCTTGAGGAGTCGCTCTTCCTTTGCCATCCAAGCGCGCGGGTAAGCAAACTCGTGTAGCCCGAACAGGTAGGGTTCATCCAGCTTGGGACACACGGCCATGGCGATCAAAGATTGGATGCGGAACCGCTCCGCGAGCTGTGTCGGAACCGGACGATCCGATTCTGGCCCGAATCGCACGGGACCGCTTGAAACCCTTGCGCTTCGGAACACGTTGGCAACTTCCGGATCTATCGGCAGATCGATGCCCAGCGCGAATGCACCGGGGAACTCCGGCTTGGTGTGCTCCATCGCGGCCCGCCACAGCGCAGCCTCCGGCTCACTGGGGTACACCAGCCACGCCCGGGGGCACACCGGCGGGCTGTAGATCCCAAAAACGGCTGTCGCACCCGCTGATGCATTTTTAACCACTCCTGCGCACTTACGCAAGGCGCTGAACGTGACAGTCGCCTGCCTCGGAGGCTGGCTCCGCCTTCCTCAGTGGTGCCTGTTCTCACCTTGAACCCGGCAGACAGGCGTCCCTCTCGGACCTTCGTGACAAATGCGGGCTACTGGTATAGCGCAGGCCGTTGAGGCAAACTGAAGGCGAGAGGCAGGAACATGGACCGGCAACCTGACGGAGCGTGGCAATTAGATCTCGGCGCAAGGCCCATCGGTCCATCGGTTGTCCGGTTTCGAGTATGGGCCCCCTGGGCGAAGACCGTCTCAGTTGATCTAGGCGCCCCAAGGTGCCATCCGGTTCCGATGGAACCGCGGATGGGGGGCTACTTTGAGATCGTGGTCGAAGGTGTTCGAGCGGGCGACCGCTACCATTATATGTTGGATGGGAAAAAGGTCCGGCCTGATCCGGCTTCCCGTTCGCAGCCGGACGGCGTCCATCAGGCTTCCGCCGTGGTCGATCCCGATGCGTTCAGCTGGACGGATCAGGATTGGAGAGGCCTCCCACTCAAAGACCTAATCATCTACGAACTCCATACCGGGACATTTACAGAGACCGGCACGTTCGACGCGATCATAGCTCACCTTGACTATCTCAAACACCAGGTGGGAGTCACGGCGATCGAACTCATGCCGGTCGCGCAGTTCACCGGCAGACGCAATTGGGGTTATGACGGGACCTATCTGTTCGCGCCCCATTCCACCTATGGAGGACCGCAAGGACTCAAGACACTCGTCAATGCCTGTCATGCTGCAGGGGTGGCGGTCATCCTCGACGTTGTCTACAATCATCTTGGGCCCGAAGGAAATTATCTGCCCGACTTCGGGCCCTATTTCACCGATCGCTACAGGACGCCCTGGGGAGACGCAATCAACTACGACGGACCCGATAGCGACCAGGTTCGACACTTCATCATCAGCAATGGGCTTTATTGGGTGACTGAATACCACATCGATGCGCTTCGATTGGACGCCATCCACGGAATCTACGATTTCAGCGCCAACCATATCCTCCGGGAACTGGCTGAAGCTGTGCATGATCAAGCCGCCCGACTCGGGCGACAAATTGTCGTGATCGCCGAAAGCGTGCTGAACGATGCGCGGGTGGTCACGCCTCCCGGAGAGGGCGGATACGGACTCGACGGACAGTGGAACGACGACTTCCACCATGCGCTCCGGACGACGCTGACGAAGGAGCGAACCGGATACTATCAAGATTTCGAAGGGCTCGAACACCTGGCCACCGCCCTGCGGAACGGGTTCGTCTATTCCGGTCAGTATTCGAGGTACCGCCGGCGTCGCCACGGGAATTCTTCGAAAGATCTTTCTTCTTCTCAACTGGTCGTCTTCGCGCAAAACCACGATCAGGTCGGAAACCGGGCGTTTGGTGATCGCCTGAGCACCCAGATTCCCTTCGAGGGGCTAAAGGTGGCAGCTGCCACAGTCCTGCTGTCGCCGCACATTCCTTTGCTCTTCATGGGCGAAGAGTACGGCGAGACCGCGCCGTTCCTCTACTTCATCGACCACGGCGACCCGGCATTGGTCGAGGCGGTGCGCCGGGGACGACGGGAGGAGTTTGCCTCGTTCGTCTGGGCGGGGGAAGTTCCGGATCCCCAAGATCCACTCACGTTCGAGCGGTCGCGCATTCAAGTCGGACGCCCGAGCGATCCGCGTCAGACCGCCATGTTGAGGTGGACCAGAAAATTAATCGAGCTCAGGACCGTGATTCCGTCACTGGGCGCCGGCGACAAGAAGTGGGCACACCAGGTCTGGACCTATGAGCCTGCGCCTGTGCTGATCCTCCATCGCTGGGAAGAGCATGGGCCGGAAGCTCTGCTGATCTTAGGCTTCAACAGTGCGGGGACGTCGATTATGCTAATGAAGCCGGTGGGTCGGTGGCGGCTTCACCTGGACTCCTCGAAACAAGAGTTCCTGGGAAGCGGTCAGAACCGTATTCCGCGAGACCTTGCCATCGAACCGGTAGGGGTTTCCATCCCCATCCCGGCGTACACCGTTGCGGTATTTCTGCAGGTGGCTTGACCGCTCGGCGAACTGCAAGACCGTGACCGCTTCGCGGGCATGAAGAGGCCGGTGGGTTTGTTCACAACACGAACCCCTGCCCTTCCATCGGGAGCGTATTGAACCTCATGGCTCACACACCCTCGATCCTTTTCCGTGTGCCGATCGCCACCTACCGGTGGCAATTCAACCAGTCCTTTCCGTTCAAGGCGGCGACACAGGCCCTTCCCTACCTGCACGACTTGGGCATCACGGACTGTTATACCTCGCCGTATTTGAGAGCGGTTCCGGGCAGCATGCATGGCTACGATGTCGTCGATCCCACCATGTTGAACCCGGAGCTGGGCACCGAAGAGGAATACCACGAGTTCATCCGGACGCTTCAAGCCTATGACATGGGCCACATCCTCGATGTCGTGCCGAACCACATGGGTATTGGGCAATCGGCCAACGCGTGGTGGTTGGATGTGCTGGAGAACGGCCCCAGTTCCCGCTTTGCTCACCTGTTTGACATCGACTGGCATCCGGTCAAGAGGGAGTTGGAGAACAAGGTGCTCCTGCCGATTCTCGGCGATCTTTACGGAACCGTGCTCGAAAACCAAGAGATCGTTCTCGCCTATGAGGAAGGGCGGTTCCTCATCCGGTGCCACGACCACCGACTCCCGATCGCCCCGAAGTCATGGGTGATGGTTCTGAACCATCGGCTCGACGAACTCATCGCCCAGTCTGGGAGCTCGTCCCCGCAGGTGCAGGAGTTGCAGAGCATCATGACGGCCCTGCGGAACCTTCCCTCAAGTACCGAGACCGATCCTCAACGTGTGGAGGAGCGGAACCGGGAGAAAGAAATTATCAGGCAGCGGCTCGCCACGTTGGTCCGGGAAAGCGCGACCATCGCCAACTTTCTCCACAAAAACGTCCGGATCTTCAACGGCACAAAGGGCGACTCGCGCAGTTTCGACTTGTTGGATTCCTTACTTAACGATCAGGCGTACCGGCTGGCCTACTGGCGGGTGGCAGCGGAAGAAATCAATTACCGGCGGTTCTTTGACATCAACGAGTTAGCCGCGATTCGAATGGAGGATGAAGAGGTCTGGCAAGCATCACACGCCTTCGTGTTTCGGCTCGTGAAGGAAGGGTGTGTGACCGGTTTGCGCGTCGACCATGTGGACGGCCTGTCCGACCCTGGTCACTATCTGCGCCAATGGCAAGCCTGGGTGAAGCGCGAGTTGCAGTGGCCGCTGTTTCTTGTGGTCGAGAAAATCCTTGGCAAAGATGAACCCCTACCTGAGACCTGGCCTGTCTCCGGCACGACGGGCTACGATTTCTTGAATCTAGTCAACGGGCTCTTCGTACAGACGGCGCATGAGCGGGCGATGGACGAGTGCTACGCCCGGTTCATCCGGCGGCGCATCTCGTTCGAGGAGCTGGTCTATGAATCGAAGAAATTGATCATGCAAGCCACCATGGCCAGCGAAATCAATGTCCTTGGCCACCAGTTGAATCTTCTCTCTGAGCGCGATCGTCGCTCGCGAGACTTCACGCTGAACAGCCTCACCAACGCGATTCGCGAGATCATCGCGTGCTTTCCGGTGTACCGGACCTATGTCACGGAAGATCATGAGCCGCTATTGGATCACGATCGCGCCTACATCCGTCTCGCAGTGGCCCGGGCCAAGCGACAAAACCCCGCGCTCAGCGGGCTCGTATTCGACTTTGTTCGGTCCTTGCTCCTCAAGGAATGGGACGAAAGGACCCGGCAGGATCGTTGTGATCAGCTTCGGTTCGTCATGAAGTTCCAGCAGACCACCAGTCCGGTCACCGCGAAGGGAATCGAAGACACGGCGTTCTATATTTACAACCGGTTGGTGTCATTGAACGAGGTCGGGGGAGCTCCCCAACAATTCGGCGTGCCGCCTGGCATGTTCCACAAACGCATGCGGGAGCGACAGGCCTACTGGCCGTTCTCGCTCTCGGCCACCGCCACGCACGACACCAAACGGAGCGAGGATGCGCGGGCGCGCATCAACGTTCTTTCGGAAATTCCACGGGAGTGGCGAGCCCACGTGAGCCGTTGGGAGAAGGTCACCAAAAAGCACAAAGCCGAGGTGGAGGGACAACTCGTCCCTGATCGAAACGAGGAGTATCTGCTGTACCAAACGCTCGTCGGACTCTGGCCGCTCGCCCCTCTCGACGGCGCTCCATACCGTGCGTTCTGCAATAGGGTCCAGACATACATGAGCAAGGCGCTGAGAGAAGCCAAGGTCCATACGAGCTGGGTCAATCCGGACCAAGCCTATGAAGAGGCGGTGCAGAAATTCGTCGAGACGATCCTCGATCGTACGAAGCCCAATCCCTTTCTTGACGATTTCCTCCCCTTCGAGGAAGGGATCGCTCACTGGGGAATATGGAATTCGCTCTCTCAGCTCGTGCTGAAAATGACGGCCCCCGGCATCCCGGATTTCTATCAAGGATCGGAACTGTGGGATTTCAGCGTCGTGGACCCAGACAACCGTCGGCCGGTCGACTACGAGACGCGGACGTCCATGCTGGGGGATCTCCGGCGGGCCCTCGCAGAACGCGAATCGAACCCTCTTGGCCTCGTTCGTGACCTCCTTGAGCGACGCACTGATGGAAAGATCAAGCTGTACATGATGATGACGGCTCTGAATTATCGACGAGCCAACCGCGCCCTCTTTCAACAGGGTGAATACATCCCCCTCGAAGGTCAAGGAAGCAAGCAAGACCACCTCGTCGCCTTCGCCCGCCTGCATGGGGAACAGGCAACCGTCACGGTCGTTCCGCGACTTGTGGCCTCGCTGAGGGATGATCCGAAGCGACCGCCCGTCGGACCAGAGGTCTGGGAAGATACGTGGGTGATCGTGCCCTCCTGGCGGCCCAATTCGCCGTACCGCAATCTGTTCACCGGAGAGAGGCTGTCGTCCCGGACCACAGGAGAGCGCCAGATGTTGCCGGTGGCGGCAGTGTTGAGGGAATGTCCGGTCGCCCTGTTGCAGCGTCTGACATGAATCACCGAGACCGACTAGCAGCCGAGCCTTTTCTCTTCGTGAGTCGCATGGAACTGCGAGAGGTTCTGGGGAAGAGAGCGATGGACGAGCAACAATTGCTGGAACTGATCGAAGAGGTCCCCGGGGACTGCATTTACTACTACACCCACAGTAATACCTTGGGCATCCCTTTGCCCAGGGCCTGTTCCCGAACGACTTTGCGACGTGGGTCACACTCTATGCCCAGGATCGATTGCTCGGCGAACGTCTCGGTGTCGTGGATCCGTTCGAATTTGAGGACATTGAACAGCTTCGGGGCGAAATCGGATTGATCATCGAGGATCACTTGATCCAAGTCGGATCGATCCCGTGTTGTGCCCCGGAAGAACCGTTCGAGTTCGTGCGGTCGCACATCATCGAGTCGGAGCTTGACCTGGAGGTTCGGACCTTGCTGGAGTTTCGGAATGTCTTGGCTCAGGTGGAGGTGGGGGCCATTTATGACCATGTGTGCGAAGCACATGTGAGAAAGGGACGCCTCCCGGGAGATTTTGCCTGTGAAGCACTGGGTGGCAGGGCCCGCAACGATTGCTTAGGTCCGCGCTGCTCGTTGATCATAAGCCTGCCTCAACATCTGACTTGCTTCAGAAACCGGGGTCGCCCTTGAGTCGGCGCCACAGCAGGTACAGCGGAGTTCCGGCTAAGACAGTCGCAATCCCCAAACCTCCTTCGACCGGACGCTCAGAGAGCGCGCTCACGACAATCAAGATTGAGATGAGAAGATAGAATCCCGGAACCAGCGGATAGAAGGGCGTACGATAGGGGCGAGGAAGATGCGGCTCTTTCCACCTCAGGATCGGGACGGCTCCCACCGCGAGGGCGCTGAAGATCGTGAGCACGATGCCGCTATAGATCACCAGTCGCTCGAAGGTCCCGGACAAAATTAGGACTGAAGCCCACAGGCTCTGCAGGAGGATAGCGTTGACAGGGGAGCGTTGCACGCCGGGGGTTTGCGCGACGAGGGAAGGAATCAACCCGTCTTGTGCCATGGCGTAGTAGACGCGGGGTCCAGCCCACACCATCGCGCTCACGGCTCCCGCGATTGAAAGGCAGAGCAAAGCTGTCACGAACCGGCTTGCCTCGACACCCAGGAGCGCTCCTGCGACTTTGTCGGCAACAGGCATGAGCGGCGGACTGGCTAGTTCAGTCACCGGCAGGGCATAGAAATAGAACCCGTTCAGCACCAGATAGAGCAGTGTGACAAAGAGCGTGCCGCTTATCATCGTCCGAGGGATGGTGCGGGCAGGATCGGTAATCTCTCCAGCCAGATAAGCTGCAGCATTCCAGCCAGAGTAGGCATAGAGGGCAAAAATCAGAGAAACGATATACGGTCCGATACCGGAGACAGGCTGAACATCCACAGGGCTCAAATGAGCCCAGTCGCCTTTCCCTGCCAGCAAACCAGCCGCGATCAGCAATACAATAGCTCCCACCTTTAGCACCGTTAGGGTTCGTTGCAGCCATCCACCAGGTCCGACGCCGGCCAAGTGGAATCCGGTGATCACCCACAGAAGGGCGAACGCGACTGCTGTTGACCATGTGCCTGCTTGATCATCATGAGGAAAAAGCTGAAGGAGATAGGCGGCGAAGCTCACAGCTCCTGCGGCAATGGCTGCGCTGAAGCCGATGGTGAAGGATGTCCATCCGCTGAGGAACCCGACGAACGGTCCATAGGCCCGCCGGAGATACGCATATTCCCCACCTGCGACCGGAAACGCGGCCCCCAACTCACTGTAGGAGAGAGCCCCCGCGAGCGCGATGAGTCCGCCGATGAGCCAAACGGAGAGGATCATGCCCGGATGGCCGAGGTCGCGCGCCATAAATCCCGTCGTAGTAAAGATTCCGCTGCCAACGACGTTACTGACAAGCACGCAGCCTGCTGTGAACCAGCCGATCTGACGGGGGAGTCCGGACGGAACTTGCGCGGTCGTCTCTCTCTGCATGGACTATTCTTGCTCTTCTTGCTGGCGGACTAGTGGAACAAACCGCACGAGGGTGAGGGTCTTGCGCTCAATACTCTCCGCCGTCCGCCGATAAAGTTCCAGAGTTTGGATGGCTCGGCCAACCGGCAAGATCATTCGGCCCCCTACGGCCAATTGGTTGAGTAACGGCTCAGGGACGTGGTCTGTCGCGGCCGTGACGATAATGGCGTCAAAGGGTGCTTCTTCAGGCCAACCTTGGTAGCCATCGCCCACGCGAACCTGGACATTCTTGTAGCCCAGCTCGGCCAAAGTCTGTTCCGCCCGGCGAGCCAGCGGCTCCAGGATTTCTATCGTCAGGACCTTGTCGGCAAGCTCTGCGAGGATGGCGGCTTGGTATCCGGATCCTGTTCCGATCTCTAAGACCTTATCCGTCTTCTTGAGATCGAGTTCCTCCGTCATACTGGCAACCAAGGAAGGTTGCGAAATGGTCTGGCTATGGCCGATCGGCAGGGGACCATCAAGGTAGGCGAAGACAGAATACCTGCCCGGCACAAAACGATGGCGTGGCACCTGCCGCATCGCGGCAATCACAGCCGGGTCTTTAACGCCGCGAGGGATGATGTACTGATCGACCATCCGGTGTCGCTCGGTCTCGCGGTCTCGATCGATGAAAGAAGCGTCTTCTCCTCGGCTTCCATTACATGAAGAGGTCCAGGCCAGTAGGCCGGTGAGGGCGACGCACACGAGTGTGAGCCATAAGGGAGATTGACGGAGAAACCTCATGGAATCCCTGCTGATTGTCTCACGGTAGTCATTTATACAGTGAGCAATGGCAATGCCATGGCGTTATCAACCAGAAAGTGAGGCGGGAGCCCCATCCAGCCGTTCACCCTGTAGCGTTTCACTACATGAACAGCCACGCATGTGTGGCAACTTATCCCTGCTCATCGGTTCGGTTTACCATCACCCATGCTCCAAGATGCCTGCAAACTCGGCTTTTGGCGATATGTTCTGAATGGCACCGGCCTTGCTCCACACCATCTTATTATTTTCTTGAGCCGTCGCCATGCTTGCCATACCCAGCGATCTCCAGGCCGCGCTGTATTATGAAAGCCTCCCGGACGACTTTGTCCGATGCACGCTCTCCCCACTTGACTGCAAGATTGGACCAGACCATCGAGGCGCCTGTGGAGTCCGAATCAATCGTGGGGGGCAACTGTTCACCCTCGTCGGGAACTGCATTGTTAGGGCTAGTCGAGCATTCGATCGATTTCGCAAGACGGACGCACGGGAAACACAGGTGAGGTGTTGTCACGTACTAGTTAATTTTTAGAAGGAGCCTCTCAGGCGTTGCCGTTCGCTGCCCTAGAAAGATCAACGGCCGGGCTTCACCCACAGAGATGTCGTGACAAGGATGGTCAAGACCCCGGGAAGAGAGCGACAGGCGAACTACCTCCAGCTGCTGGAGTCCGGCGTCTTGGCTGAGCGGGTGGCGCAAGCGCGAGACCGATTACGACGTTGCCACGTCTGTCCACGCCATTGCGCGATCGATCGTCTCGAAGGAGACCTCGGCTTCTGCCTGGTGGGAGCGAAGCCTTTCGTATTCAGCCATGGTCCGCACCATGGGGAAGAGCAGCCGCTGCGCGGTTGGAACGGATCAGGCACGATCTTTTTCGCCAGCTGCAATCTGCGGTGC
>JBQTHY010000014.1:0-9221 GCA_052389395.1 Nitrospiraceae bacterium
ATAAGGCCGCATGCGCAGAAGACATGAAACGGGTATGTCAGGGAGTGGAACAGGGAGACGGCCGGCTCCTGCAATGTTTACAAGAGCGCGCGCAGGACATTTCAGAAGGCTGCTATCAAAGCTTACCCAAAGGACATCTCCAATTACGAAACTAGTCCGAGCGCGCTTGGCTAGGCTTTCCCCTCCGACTTCGTCCGAAAGAGCATGGTTGTGCCTGCGACTTCAATACGGTCTTTGTCCTTCAACTCCGTCTCGCCCACGACTTCTTGGTCGTTTACCAACAGCTTCTTGCCGTTCCGTGCGGGGCTCACATAATACTTGTTCTGTCGACGCGTGAGCATCGCCGCAGTACTCGGCGCGAACCAGCCGGTCAGCTTGATGGTGGCCTGTCCATCTGATCCGATCACCGAGACTTGCTTAATGAGCAGATATTCCTGTTGGTCCGTCTTGCCGGAGATTACATAAAGGCTTGCCGGGGGAGTGGCAGTATCCGGTCGAGCTGTTTGCCCGGTGAGAATCACCGTCTTGTCGAGATCCGCAATCGCAGCCGGCGGAGCGAGAGAAGCGGCCGATCCGTCTCGAAAAATCATGCGGTGTCGTCCGATCGTGATGACGTCGGTGTCCCGCAACTGGTGGCGTTCGATTCGTTTGTCGTTGACGAAGGTGCCGTTCGTGCTCTTCAAGTCTTCGATGAAATATACGGCGTGAATCTTGGTGATCCGCGCATGGTGGCCCGAGACGGCTGGGTCCTCTATCGTGAGGTCATTGTCCGACTTTCGACCGATGGCGAAGCTGTCTGAAGTCAATTCCAGCTCTTGCGACGATTTGTCATGGAGTTTGATCAGGAGCGTCGCTCGTTGTGTCGTGGTGTCTTGCATGGTTGCCTCCAGCAATGTGTGCCTATATGGCGAGCCGTTGGCGTAGGCGTTTCCACAGCCCGTGGTCCTGTCGTTCCCGTACCGCTAGGACGATAACCGTCGTGTTGTCCTCGCCGCCAGCCTCATTCGCCAAGGTGGTGAGACGACGTGAGAGAGTCTGAGCATCCTCGGCATCGAGAAGGGTGTCGAGGATGGTGGAAGGCTGCACAATTTTCGTGAGCCCATCTGAACACAATAGGAAAAGGTCGTCCGCGAAGAGGGGGAGTTCTCCCAACGTGACGTCGACGGTCGCCTCAGCGCCGAGGGCCCGTGTCACGATATTGCGACGGGGCGAACGTTCTGCTTCCTCTTGCGTGAGTAAGCCTTGACGGACCTGCTCGTTCACCCACGAGTGATCCATCGTCAGCGGCTGGATGGTCTGATTCCTGACAAGGTACAGTCGGCTGTCGCCCACGTGTGCGAAGGAGAGTATGTGGTCGGTGAGGGCGGCTGCGACCACTGTCGTGCCCATACCGAACCATTCCGGATGGTCTCCTGCCAATTTGTAGATGACGTCATTGGCCAGCTTAATTGCACTGGCCAGGCGATTGGTTGTCAGAGAGAACGCGTCGTCAACCTCCTGGATGAGCGGAAGATCGGGACGTATCGCCGCCTCCGCGAAGTGCCGGTGGATCGTCTCAACGGCTAATTCACTGGCAACTTCACCGGCTTTGCCGCCGCCCATGCCATCACAAACGACGAACAATCCTAATGAGGAGTCCGCGCAATGCCGGTCTTCGTTGTTGGGCCGTTTTCGACCCACATCAGACGTGGCCCCGTGAAGAATTTCAAGAGCCATTGGCGTCTCAGATTATGCGGCGAGTCCCTGCACGCAGGAGCGGAGCTCCTGGGCGAATTCGCCGGCACGGCGATGGCGTTGAACTGCGTCCTTCTGAAGCGCGCGGTCCAGGACTTCTTGGACGATGGGAGGCAGATCGGAACGGAGCGTCGCTAATACGGGGTGCGGGGTATGGGCGATCGCGAAAAGCAGCGCCGAGACGTTGTCTGCGGTGAAGGGTGGGCGGCCGGTCAAGAGTTCAAACATTACGACGCCGAGCGAGAAGATATCGGAGCGCCCATCCACTTTCTTGCCGGCGATCTGCTCCGGCGACATGTAGGTGGGAGTTCCCAGCACAATATTGGTCTGGGTTTTCGACGATGCGGCCATCTTGGCGATGCCGAAGTCCATCACTTTCACGACCTGGTCTTTGGTCAGCATGATATTGGCCGGCTTGATGTCGCGATGGACGACTCCCTGCTGATGGGCATAGTCCAGCGCCTCGGCCACGGTGGCAAGGGTCGGGATCATTTGGTTGAAAGGCATGAGGTTCGGTTTGCGTGACCACTGTTTGAGCGTGGTGCCCTCAAGCACTTCCATCGCGATATAGCCAAGGTCATGTTCTTCTCCTGCATCGTAAATAGTGACGATGTTCGGGTGGGACAGGCGGCCGGTTGATTCAGCTTCACGGAAGAATCGGGCTTTCACTTCCTGCAGTTTATCCGAGTCATCGATCTCATCAAGCCGCATCGTCTTGATCGCGACGAAACGATGAATCGTGGGGTCTTTCCCGAGGTAGACAACCCCCATCGCCCCCCGTCCGATTTCTTTCAAGACCTTGTACCGGCCAAGGGTACTCGGGGGATCCTCCTTCGCGTTGAAGATGACGGTGGCGGACTGCGTCTCGCCGCTTGATTCTTCCAGATGGATTTCGTCACTGTTTTCGATAGAAGGCGCTGGCTCCTTGCGACGTGTCGGCTTTGAGGATAGTGAGAAGAAACGGTGCAGCGCATCTAGATTCAAGAGCCATGCAGCGGTGATCCAGATGCCTGCCAGGGTAAGGCCGGCGGTGTAGACGAGGGTGTAGCGGTGAGACCCGATACGTTCGAGAAGAGAAAGACCCACAACCCGGAGGGTTTTATCTGTCGCGATCAGGACGAACAGAATTGTCACTGGAAGTACGAGCTGACGCACAAACGAGAATCCTCTCCCGTTGTCCGGCATCTGCCGGAACGCGCGGATCGAGAGGATGCACAGAATCACGAGGCCGGTTTCTTCAATGACAAGGCGGATGGTCTGCGAACCGTTCAGGCCGAAGAGCGCGATCGGGAATGACTGCGCAGCCGGCAGCTTGCTCAGCAGTGGACCAGCAAAGAGCGCCACGAGGGCGACGATGAGATATTGGAGCGCCCAGCTTGAGGCGTTGATCATGGATACCGTGATTTGAACGATGGTCAGAGTCTAGCGGATAGCAGAAGGGAGTCAATGAATAGCAGGAAATACGCGGAGGGGAAGGATGACTACAGTTGGGCCGCTGCGTCCTTCAAATTGTGGAGTAGTGAGTCGGGAACGTGCAGTGTGCCTCGGCCGATGCCGACTTCGATATCAGGTTTGGTGACGCCGTGGAAGTCACTCCCGCCCGTGACCAGCAGGCCAAGCTGCTTGGCGAGACTCAGGTATTCACGGGTCTGTCGTGCGGTATGGGTACTGTAGTGGACTTCCACCCCGTTGAGACCGTCGGCTTTCAGTTGTCGGACGAGGTCCGTCAGCGTACCTTCTGTGGTCTTGATCCAAGTCGGGTGGGCCAGTACCGCGAGTCCCTTTGCAGCCTTGATCCAATGGATAGCTTCAGCGGGGCTCGGGAGATTGCGAGGGACATAGGCCGGTTTGCCGTTGGCAAAAAAACGATCGAACGCCTCTTTGGCTGAGGCGACGACCTGTTTTTCCATCAGCACGCGCGCGATGTGAGGCCGCCCGACGGAGTCCGTGCCGGCGAGCGCACGGACTTCGTCATAGGTGATATCGATGCCCAGCGACTGCAGGCGCTCGATGATTTGCGGATTGCGGCGGTGGCGGCTCTCTCTCAGGGTGCTGAGTCGTTCATTCAACCGAGCATCCTGCCAATCAACAAAGTACCCAAGCATGTGCAATTCAGAGTCGCCAAAGGTCGAACTGATCTCGATCCCAGGAATGACTTCAATTCCGAGCTGCTGCCCGGCCAAGGTCGCTTCCGGGATCCCCGTCGTGATGTCATGATCGGTAATGGCCAGAGCCGTCACGCCGGCCTCGCGCGCGAGCTCCAACACCCCGGTCGGGGTAAAGCTCCCGTCGGAGTGGTTCGTGTGAAGGTGGAGATCCAAGCGGTTCATGCGTAAGGGCCTAAGCGCATCGGTTTGTGCGCGACGAGTTGCGCCGTATACACAGAGTTGGAGGTTTGACCCCCCGTGTGGCCGCCTTCGTCATAATGCAGGATATGGAGGTTAGACGTTAGTCGCAAGAGTTCGTTGTGCGCGAGGCAAAACTCCCACCGCTTCGGGTGCTTGTGATGAAAGTAGTTATCGATGGTGAAGGTTTCATAGAGCAGGACACCGCCCGGCTTCAGCGCCTCGATCAGGTAGGGGAAGAGCGAACGATAGAGATAGAAGAACACGACAATGACGTCGTAGGTTTCTTTTCCCAGATCGGGCTCATAGGGCGCTGGTTGTTCAAGGTCGATCGTTCTCGTGGTCACAGTGGTGAGTTTGCGTTTTCTGGCTGTTGTTGAGAGTTGCATCAGGGCCTGCGCGTCGCGATCGATGGCCTCGACCTGGTAGCCCTGCGAGGCGAGGAACAACGAATGGCGCCCGTTCCCGGCCGCCACATCGAGGACCTTGCCCTTGGGAAGCCGATGAAGTTGCTGGACAAGAAACTGAGCCGGGGCGGGATCGGCCCGCTGGAATTGCTGCGTCAACCTCGTTCGTTCGATGGTAACTCCTACTGAGCCCGTGACGTAGGTGATCGTCGGGTGGAGCTTTCGCACCCAGAGCTTGACTTGTTCAACAGGAAATTCCTCGAAGAGCATCGCGAGGAGCCGCTCGGCCATGGCTTCCAAGAGGCAGGAGTCCTGTGCCATTCCCACCTCCACCACGCGCTGGGCCACCCTAGCATAGTCGATTGTGTGGGCCAGCTTGTCCGACAGCCCTGCTGGTCCCAGTTGACAGTCCAATTCAAGATCGACGGCCAGCGGTTGGGGACGAGCCCGCTCCTCGGGTGTCACGCCGCAGCGCGCACGGAACTCCAACCGTTCGATGTTGATTCGACTCGACATGGGGGCATTGTCGGGGATCGGATTTCAGCCTGTCAAGCAAACAGGAAAATAAGCATCACCCCGATCGAGAAATGTCCGCAGGCTTTCCACGTAGACATGTCCAGGCGGCTGGCCCGGAGGCTGCGTCGTGGGGTGGGCAGTCGAGTCCCAGTCAGTTAAGGGACAGCTTTCTGTGAGGCACAATGGCTATGATTATGTTGGGATGGACTGCGTGGAGCACCTGCCCGTTACAGAAACCCCCTATGGCAACCAGGCCGGGGGTCTCCCGAACGACCTGGCCATAGAGGATAAATGCTCGCAGGAGGGGAGGAATCACACGATGTAGCGACTCGTGTCGAACTTGTATTCGGTGTTGTCGATCAGCCGAATGATGCTGTGTCGGTACTCACCGTCGTCATCTTTTTCAGTGAGGTCCAACTCCGGCCCGTTGTCGATCGGGTTGCCTTGCATGTCGGTGATGACTTTCACTATCGGGCGCTCGCCATCGGCCTGTTTGACGGCGGGTTTGAGGACGACCGCGAATTCCTCGGTCTCGAGGGCAACCAAACTTCCAATCGGGACGATGCCCACGCAATTGACAAATAGCTTGAGAAGCGTGGCGTCAAAGGTCTTTCCAGACTTCTGAAACATCATGTTCAAAACTTTCGAGGGCGACATTGGTTCTCGGCGATAGACTCGGGAGGACGTCATGGCGTCATAGCAGTCCGCGATCATGAGAATACGGCCGGTCAAAGAAAGTTTCCACGGAGTTTTCAGCCTGGGGTAGCCGGAGTAGTCCAGATTCATGTGGTGCTCGAAGGAGGCCGCTGCCATGCGCGCCGGAAGATTGGTAATGCCTCGTAACTGGGCGAGGCTCAATACGCCGTCCGTCGGATGATTGCGCATCGCCGTCCATTCGTCTTCCGTGAACTCTCCAGGCTTGTTGAGAACGTCACTCGGGATGGTCGACTTCCCCATGTCATGAAAGAGCGCCGCCAAACCTAAGTCGGCCAGCTCGACCTTCGGATAGCCAGCCCGATTACCTAAGGCGACAGACAGGAGCGCGACATTGACGGAATGCTTCTGGGTGTATTGGTCGTGACAACGGAGCGTCGTGAAGCCCAGCAGCGCGGGTTCATCCTGCATCATGAGGTCGACGATGTTTTGGATGGCGCGCTTGGCCTGCTTGAAATTCAGTGTACCACCATCTCGGACCGACCGTGTAAGACTGTCAGCCGCGGCCGCGGCATTACCATAGGCCGATTTTGACTTGGCCTTGTGCCGCGCCTTCGGGTTGGTTTCCGTCGCGGGGTCTACTTTCAGCTCGAGTTCGCGAGGGTCTTCTAGCGCGATGCCCGCAACGTTCTGCTGCTTCAGTTCCTGTCTGAAATCTTGAAGCGACTTTGTTGTTGGGTCAAGGGTGACAAAGAGATAGGCGAACTCTCGGAGGTCTCTTGACGTGACAGAGGATGAAAATGTTAATCCGCCGATCCTCCACTTGCCCATCATATCGATAATGCTCGCCATCACCAACATCTGCTGCGCGGTCACTTTGAGATGACTCTCGCCCAGGAAGAGAAAGTCATTTTGGAGCCGCAGGGTGACGGGTTGATCATGGGCCAGCGTTTGAATGAGGGTCAGCATGGTTTCGACTGGTTTGTCGAGGGCTGCATTGGTGCGGCCGTGTATCTTCGAGGTCTTGATCAAGGTGTTCAGCTGAATGATAAGTTGGAATGCCAACATCGCCAGCTGTTGATCGAGGAGACCGCCGGCGTCGGAGCCCTGGCCGATCTTTTGAGTCAGCGACTTCTCGTGTGTCAGGAGCGGTTGGCTCTGGTCGTCGCTGACAGGGGTCTGGACAGTCTTTGGATCGCTCACGATTGAGACTCCTTAGCGAGATGCACTGGGGGAGGTTTTCGCATGTTGTTGTTTTTGCATCTGAGACAGCGCCATAGTGCAGGCTTGGCGAACCGCGGCGCTTCCCTTTTTGAGGCCGAGTTCGAGCGTGGCGAGAGCCGCAGGGGTTGCGAGTTTGCCTAGCGTTTCAGCAGCTAGGATGGCAAGCTCTTCTTTCTTCTTCCGGTTGGTCCAGGTCCATTCCGTAAAGAGGTTTTCCCAATAGGGAATCGCTTCGTCGCCACAGGTGGCTCGGACAGCCTGGAAAACCGCGCGGCGCTCGCTCATGGACCGGTCCATGAAATCCTCTGCCGACAAGATAGGGGACCAGAGAGAAACTGGAGCAGTGTATTGGCCGGACATGAGAAGCTTGAGGGCGGCGAAGCGGACGCTTTCGTCCGTGTCACTCATCAAGGAGACGAGTTTCATACCATTGCCGCTTGGCCTGAAAAGGGCGATGGCGCGCACGACGTCCTTCCGGACCTGTACGTCCGGGTACCGCACCAGTTTCTCGACCGCCTCGGCGAACTTAGGGTTATTCCACTTGATGAGGATCGAGAGAAGGTTGCGAACATAAGTCGGTCGGCGATCCAACAGACCTTTGAGCAACGGATCAGGCTGGTCTTTTCCCAAAACCGTGATCGCTTCCGACACGATGGCCTGGTGTGTTGGCGACTCTAAGTTTGCGAGTAGGGAGCAGAGTACAGGCACGGCGTCCGTTTTCATTGACAGCAAAATCGTGGACAGCGCCTTTGTGTCGGCGTCGGGAGTACGATTGAGATAGGACTCGATGACCTTCACCCGTTCGGCACGGCCAAGTCCCTCCAAGAGCTCAGCTAATTGCTGCTTATGTTCCTCGCCGATATCTGGGCGAACGGTGTCCGTTTCACGGAGCAGGCCCAACACATTCTCCAGAACAGGCCACTTTCCCTCGCGAAGCAGGGCATCCACGATATTGCCCCAGAGGCTGAAGAGCTTCGTCAGCAGTTGTGGAGACTTCTCGGAGGCGAGGACGGCAGTCAACAATTCCAGGATGTACAAGACGTCATCTTGTTTGCTTTCCGCCTCGATCTCTTTGGCCAACGTGGCAAGTTCTTCGTCCGTGACTTCGTAGCCAGCAAGCCCTGATTGGAATCGGTTCCTCTGATTGGTGGGTCCGCTGCCGCCTTGGCCGGCTTCGGTTTCCTGCCCGGCGCGTCCTCTCTTCCTCTGCTCGTGGTCCAATATTTCTCGGAGTGTCGAGTCCGACGAACTCATGCCCCTATCGAGGCGAAAGAATCCTTCATTGCCGACCGACGATTTAGCGACTTCTTCCGCGGTGACGATCGAGATGGTGGAGAGGTCACGCGACCAGAGGCGAGTCACAATGTCGTCGTCATCATTAGCGGGATCTGCTCCAGCCCACAGGGAGTCTAAGAAGAAGGTCAGGTCTTCTTGCGTGAGGCCTTGGTACAGGACCAATTCCCGGATCCCGTCTGAGTAGAGTTTGAAGGCAACGCTTTCACTTCCCTCATCCTTCTCCGTCTGGTACACGACGCACTCATTGAACAGCAGTTCGGATCGTTGGATAAGGAACTTGAGTTTCGAATAGCTGGAGAGATGAGCGGTGAGTTCGTCGAATAACTGTTGCGAAAACTTCAACGCGACAGGGTTTGTCGAACCGTACGTCCGGTTTGATTTGGCGGTTTTGTCGAGGAGTTTGATGACCCGTTTGACGGAAACAATCTCCGGGTCCTCGGCCCCTTTCGCAGCCACTGCCGCAGCCAGCATCTCCTGAGCTGTCTTGAGATCGGTCATATAGGGTAAGACCTACCGTTAGGCCGAGAATTCGTCAAGGAAATCAGTATTCTTGGCGAGCGTCAGAGAGGGGGCAGCGGAGCTGATCCGGTCGCTTGTCTGGGCAAACGGTGGCCGGTACAATCGCGACATGATAAATCCCGTCTCACCGGTTCGGCTGATCTGCTTCGGAGACAGTCTTACGGCCGGGTTTCAGTCACCGACGAGAGAGAATCCCCAAGGGCGTTCGACCCCGTACGGTGAATGGATCCAAGAAAGGCTTGGTGCGGCGGGGCAGGTGCGGATCAGCGGGATCTGCGGCGAACTCACCGGCGAAATGACCATGCGGTTTCGCCGGGATGTGCTTGCTCACCAGCCCCACTATGTCGTGATCTTGGGCGGAACCAACGATTTGGGCTGGAATGGGTCTCCGAGTGAGATCATGCGCAACTTGGTCCAAATGTACGAGCAGATGCGCGCCGCCGGAGGGGTGCCCGTTCCTGTGACTGTTCCATCACTCCGGATCGAGGAGCCTGAAAGTAGCCGCGAGGGAGAGGAGTTGGTGCGT
>JBQTHY010000015.1:0-4289 GCA_052389395.1 Nitrospiraceae bacterium
AGTTACTACGACGCCACCAACGGCGACCTCAAGGTGGCCCACTGCGCCGACTCAGCCTGCAGTTCCGCGATCCTTACCACCGTGGACCGAACAGGTAACCTCGGCCAGTACAGCTCCGTGACCATTGGAACCGACGGCCTCGCCCTCATTAGTTACTACGACGAGACCAACGGCGACCTGAAGGTGGCCCACTGCTCCAACCTATTCTGCGTTCCTTACCATCGCCGCCGTTGAGCAGATGGGCAGTACGAAGTTACACCATAAAAAAAGGACGTAACAGAATGGTTGCACATCAGAAAGAAAAAGGATGGCGCAACGGCGAAAAGGAAGCTCTGTAAGTCGGGAGCTCTTGAACAAATCTTTCTAATATGAAGGCCTGCTACTGCTTGATCGATCGCTTGAGTGTTTTCTCGACGCTTGCCACCTTGCTCTGCAGGCGTCCGACATGACCTTTACGATAGTCAACTTTGACGGTGCACGAAATGCGATTACAGTCTTTCCTCATCCGCTCGTAACACTTTTGCACCACCCCAAACACCTGTTCCCACTCCCCTTCCAGAACCGTCCCCATAGGATTCAAGCGATAGGGCACCCCGCTCTTGTCGATGATGTCCAGAGAGCGCGCCACATACTTGCCGACACTCTCGCCTTTTCCCAATGGCGACATGCTGAACTCCAATAAGACCATTTCGCCCCCTCTCTCCTTTTTTCGCGTCACGCGTCACGCTTCACGCTCGACGCTGCTTTAGCTCGTTCATCCAGCCAGACTTTAGGATATTGAACCTTGCCCAGGAGTCGAAACCCGTCCAACGCGTCATGCAGAAGGGCCCGGCGCTGCTCGGCATCCGGTACCTCCGCTTTCGCTTGGTCGCGCAGTTGCCCCAACCACTCGACAAAGACGGCGAACTCGGCATCAAGGATTCGTTCTAAGTCTTCCTTCAGGAAGCCGGATAGGGCCGGCGCGACCCCGCTGGTACTAATCGCTACTCGCACGTGGCCGGATGCCAGCACCGCCGGCATCGTAACGCTGCAGGCCTCGGGATAGTCCACCGACCACAGAAGAACCCCTTTTCCGCGTGCCTTCTCCAGGAGCATCCTAGCAAAGTCTCGATCCCCTCGGATCGTGTTCAGCACGAGAATACTGTGTTCAAGGTCCGTCTCGCGAAAGTGGCGTCCGCGATGAATCACTTTCCCCGATGCCGCCAGCTGTCTGAGTGCCTCATTAAGTGTTGGACTGATTACCGTGACACGTGCGCCGGATTCGAGAAGGCGCTGGGTCTTCTCGGCAGCCTCCTCCTCGCCACCGATTACGAGCACGGACCAGCTTTTCACATCCAGGACCAACGGGAAACCAGGGTTTGCGGCCATAGCGTGTTCCTCCATCCCCCACTTCGTGTGGTCCGATTACTGTTAACTCATCGTAGAGAACGGATACCATCATCCGTTAGGTACTGGCCCTGAGAGGGATATTTCATCAGCCAGTTTCAACGCGTTGCGAACACAACGGCGACGGAGCTTTTTCAACATCCGTCAGTAGGCGGTATCATACAATATAGGATTCTAGACCGTAAACCACACCTCCCTTCTCTTGGGCCCATCGCCACAAAGAGGCCGGCTCACAGGGGCGGCCAAAGAATATTGCGAGATGAGATCGTGACGAACAAGAGGGTCCGGCACAGATTGGCGCTACCGTACGGACGATAGGACAAGATGCGACTCTTCCGGCTGGCGAGACATTGAAATCTTGTATATTGGAAATGGTATTCTAGCTGAGAACTAATGTTCTACTTTTATGTGGAGGGAAACAATGCGCCCCAAGGAAGCAGGGAGGACCTGACCAAAACTTTATATTTATCCTGAAACCGTGACCAGTCGCGGTTACGTGTCGGCGGGATCGGTATCCAACTCCACATTCCAATAGAGGTAATCACGCCAACTTTCCGGTGTGTTTCGGATGCCGATTGTAATCGTGATGACGGGACTCCAACGTGGTTTGACGGGCCTCTTGATCAGCTTCATATGAGCGTCTTCGGGCGTCCGTCCACTCTTGCGGTTGTTGCACCGCCAACAGGCCGTTACGATATTCTCCCACGTCTTCTTGCCGCCCTTGGCGATCGGTATGACGTGGTCGAACGTCAACTCCTCGGTCCGGTGCTTATGATTGCAATACTGGCAAGTGTATCCGTCGCGCGTGAAGATGTTGATGCGGGAAAACTTGACGGCCCGGTGGCTGTCTTTGAGCCGCACGAGCTTCAGGAGGCGCATCACCGCCGGCAACCTGATGGAGATCGAGATCCCGTGGATCTCCCGGTCGTAGACTTCGAGCACCTCGACCTTTCCTTGCCACAGCAGAGAGATGGCCTTCTGCCAATGCACGACACGCAGTGGTTCGTAGGTCGAGTTGAGCAACAAGGTCATTTCCATTTCGGTCCCTCAATTCCAACCGCGGCTCCTCTGTGAAAGGCAATCCGCCGGTCAGGGGCAGGATCTTGATTTATTCTTCTATGCCATAATACTAGCATGAAATCAAGCAACCGCCCCCCTGGAGCCACATCACGATCAGCTTCAGGGAACAGAAACGAATCTCGATGAACAAGTTTGTCAGTGTTGCAAAAGTGGCAGACATCCCTCCCGGCACCGGACGGACGGTGGATGTCGGTGGGATCTGGATTGCGCTCTATAATGTGGGTGGAACTTTTTATGCAGTCGACAATACCTGCCCTCATGCCGGTGGACCACTGGGCGAAGGAAAATTGTCCGAAGGTATCGTCGAATGTCCATGGCACAGGTGGCGGTTCAGCTTGCGCACCGGAGAACGGGTCGGTAACAACACGATCACCGTCGCCTGTTGTTCGGTTCGGATCGAGGGTGATCAGATTCAGATTGCCCTCCCGTCTAGCTTGACGTCGGGGCCAATGAAGGAAGCGGCATCGTCGGCTGGTCGGTCGGATCCGATGCTTTGGGAGTAATCCCGTCGGCCGGCAATGACGCTGCGTTCACCTTCTTGAGATTGAGATGCACGTGCCAGATGAATTCTCGCTCAAACCACTGGCCGCTTACCCCTTGATCCCGCAGTTGAACGCGAATTTCGTAGATATCCTCCTCAACTTGCTTCACCCGCCACTCGCCAAGGCGAACTCCCTGTCCGCGCTCCTTCATGGACCGGACATGCTCGTTCATCGCCTCCAAGATTGTGGGAAATCCTAGGGCCCGGTGAGTCTGCACGAGAGCCAGAGCTTCAGCCGCGCGCTGGTCCCCCATCGGACTCGGCGAAGGCGGTTCGGTCCAGAAATAGGACAAGCCGCCGAGTACCAGAGCAGCGACGGCGGCGTAGGGAACGATTTTGGCCGTTGGAAATCGCGCGGAGATTCTGTCTCTAAACATGTTGTCGGTCATGAAGTCATGGGCAAGGATGCTGGCTATGCGGAGCTACGAACGCCACCGGCAGAATCTTAGGAAGGGCGTTTCTTCATTGTCAATGGACGAGCCTGTATGTCGACGTCGGCCGGCACACACGCTTGTCTGATGAAAAGCCGGTGTGTTACAAGTACCGACCGACATTGAAACAATCGGCGCACTATGAGCCCACCGCATGAAATTCTTCTTGTACGGCGATAACCTGAACCCCACCCAGCTTAAGCGGCGAGCCCCGGAGCACAAGTTCCTCTACCTGGCCACCCTGGCGGACCATACCGTCACGTTCTGCCGATGGTCGTCCCAATGGCGTTGCGGCCTCGCCAGCATCGCGCCCTCACCAGGCGAGAAGGTCTGGGGTGGAGTCTTTGAGTTGACCGACGAAGATCTGAAGATCATGGATGAGTTTGAAAACGAAGTGCCGCCTGGTGCCTACCGGCACCTGCAGATCACTGTGGTCAATGAAGTTGGAGAAAAGGAACTCGTCACAACCTATGCGGCCAATCCGATCGGCAAATTCAAACCCAAAGACCACTACCTCGACTGGGTCCTCAAAGGACTCAAGCAGTGGAAACTCCCGGAAGAAGCCGTGGAACAGTGGCGAGCGTATCGGCCTCATTAAACCTGGAGCTTATGGCTTATAGCTGATAGCTAATGGCAGGAACTGAGAAAGAGTGTATAGCGAATGGGGCAGGACCGGAGGAACGAGTCGCCGATCGTCAACAACTTTGATCCGAGTATGTGCTATATGCCATAAGCTATAAGCTCTTAGGTCCTCACGAGCCATAGGCCATAAGCTATACGCCATACGCTCTTCCAACAAGGAGACCTCATGCCAAAACCAAAATATCACATTCTTGTCTGCACCAACTCTC
>JBQTHY010000016.1:0-4944 GCA_052389395.1 Nitrospiraceae bacterium
CAAGGCTGTCGCATGAACATCTTTTATGACGACAGGCAGGTCTTCGATCTCTGTGACAAGACCTTCCACGCCGGAACGATTGGGCTATGGACCAAGTCGGATGCCGTCACCTACTTCGATGATCTCCAGTTGCAACATGTGAAATGAATAGAAAAGATTGAACGCCACTGCCGACATTTGTGACCCATAGTGAAGTCGTTCACTTCTGGTGGAAGCTTGCGTTCAACAGCTCCAATGAACCGACCGGACAGATTACCATGCTGGGCTGTCGTCGAGGTTGAAGCCAATGTTGGTTCACCCAACGTCCCCTGTTCACTCTTCTCGCGACCGTTCTACCGCAGGCTGGCCAAGCCAAAGCCGTTGAAGCGTACGAAAAACTACGAACGCAATTCCCGTCGGCAGCCATATCCACTTCGCCTCGCTGGCGAGGACATGAACGGCGTCTTCGCCCATAAATTCACCTATGCCGATTGGAGACACGGCGACTGGGCGAACGCCGAAGAAATACCGGCTTGTATCGAACGGGGAGAAGAACGCCACGCCCAACCCTCCATCGGTCATGGCGTCAAGTACTCCGTGCGAAGCTGTGCAGAGAAAGAAATAGAAAAATATCCCTGCCATCACCGCCCTTGACCGCCGTCGGTACCACAGGCCCACTAGACCAGCACTCAGCAAACCGGCAAAGAAGAACGAATGTGTGAGGCCCCGATGCCCCCACACATCGTCGTATTGAATGCCATAACGAAACCCGATGACATCCAAATCCGGAACGATGGAACAGACAACACCCAACAGCACGATGGGCCACGTCATCACCTTGTGCTGAGAGATCTTGCCTAACGCAAGGGCGACGAGGGCATGGGAGACCGCAGACGCCATGTGTGACCTCTCAATTCAACCCCCACTTGTTAGGAACCAGGATACTGGCTTCCACACCGAATGAACGTTGCTACAGGCTGTCTCCAAATCCGACCCGCCGCCATGCTTCGTAAATCACCACCGCCACGGTATTCGAAAGATTGAGACTCCTGCTGTTGGGCATCATGGGCAGACGAATTCGCTGCTGCTCGACAACAGCCCCCAGAACCTCATCCGGCAATCCACGGCTTTCCGGACCAAAAAGAAACGCATCGCCTATTGCGTACTCAATCAGGTCATACCGTTGAGTGCCTTTGGTCGAGACGGTAAACAGGCGCCGATCCTTGAAGCGTACCGCGCACTCGGTCCAGCTGTCGTAGATGGTGAGCGTGGCGAATTCGTGATAGTCCAATCCAGCGCGCATCAACTGTTTATCTTCCAGGGAAAACCCCAGCGGCTTCACGAGGTGCAACATGGCTCCGGTATTAGCGCAGAGGCGGATGATGTTGCCGGTGTTTGGGGGAATTTCAGGCTGATAGAGGATGACGTCGAACATGACGAAGGTCGGAGACCATAGCTGATAGCTTATGGACTATAGCACGAACCAAGATATGCCTGATCGCTTATGCCACCGGCCATACGCCATCGGCTATTTCCTTGAATCCTTCGCTCTGACGTCGCCTCTCACGGAGCAAGGCCTAGGCCATAGGTTCACTTCATCATTGCGTGGCTTCTTGGTATAGTGACCCTCAGTCAAGAGGGGCGCCATAGTCTCATGGACCGAGACCTGCCATCGCACATGCAAAACACTCCTGGCCGGCCGGGATGTAGCTTCATCGCTCTCCTTCTCAGCGTGCCTCTTGTGCTGACCGTGTTGATGAACTCCGTCACGCTCGCGGATGATTCACTGGTAGAGTCGGAGGAGAGAGTCGCCGAACATGCCAGAACAGTCTGGGAGAGCGGTGGGATAATCTCTGCGCTCGAAATCCTTGACCGTGGGATTCACGACCATCCGAACGCGCTCGATCTGCACAAATTGCGCGGCGATATTCTCACCACATTTCGAGGCCCCCAAGAGGCAGTTCAGGCCTATGAGATGGCTCTTACCACGAAGCCCGCTGCACTGGATGTCCGCTGGGCCAAGTGGAGTGTCTTGATTCGATCGGGACAGGGAGAAGAAGCGATCGCCGAGTTACGCCGCATTGCCCAGTTCGATGCCCAGAATCCCTTGATTCATTTGCGCCTGGCGCAAGAACTCCGGAAACTCGATCGCTTGGAGGAGTCGCTGGAATCTTACAAGAAAGCCGTAGAACTCGCGCCGGATTTGCTCGGCTGGCGATTGGCATTGGCTCGGGCCCGTTTTGACGTCCTGGATTATCAAGGTGCGGACGCTGACCTGCAGTACGTCCTGCAAAAGGCATCACCCGGTTCTCCGGTGGAGGTGCCCGCCAAGAATCAGCTTTCACAGCTCTATGAATCCATGGAACGAGGCCGTCGCTTTAATCCTGTCCTCACGCCAGACACGACGGCGTCCCAACTGAAGGAATGGGCCGCCATTCGCGCTGATGCATGGAAACTGTTTGTGGCAGGCCGGTATCAAGAGGCTGAACCGATCTATCGAAAGATGCTGACCCTGAACCCGAGGGATTCTGTCGCGACCCATCACTTGGGGCTAACCCTGATGCAGCTGGGCCGGTGCGAGGACGCCATCGCGGTGTTTGGCAACATGTCCAACCTCGATCCAAGCGAAGAGGACTACGCGGATACGATGTATCGAATGGGCCAATGTCTGGTGGAGTTGGAACGATGGGAAGACGCATTCGTTCAGTTTCAAATCCTCTATGACGCGGCCGTGGAATTTGAAGAGAGGAACAAGAATCTTGCACTCCCAGCCGGAATGCGTGTGTTATCGAAAGAGAAAATAGCCCGGTGGTTGGACAAGGTTCGGCCGCATGTTACTGGGCTGGCGGAACTACAGGCTGAGGAAGCGGAGGCTCGCAACGGTTCCGGGCATACGGATTCCTCCCCTGCGCTTTCAGAAGGACAACTGTATACGAAAGCGGTCGAGCGCGTGAAGCCTCAGAAGATCTTGGACACGGGCGCGGCGCTCATAGGCAGAGACGCAGATTTCAGTTGGTTTCGATTTGTCATTCCAGCAAGCAAGGTCGTTCGGGATGATTTCCCCACCGGGGCTCACGACTTTGTTCCGCTGAGCCCAGGGGACACCTTTCTCACCACACAGCCAGAGATCTATCTAGTGTTTGGACTAATATCGGCGTCATTTGACGCAGTGCCTCTCACCGCACGATGTGTGCTGGAAACATCCGAGATGACGGACGACCAGCACTCGGCAACACAGGACCGAGTCGTGACGTCCATGAATGATCAATCCGGTTATTTCATGTTAACCCCGCCGAAAACCGGATGGAAACCTGGCCTCTACCGCTGTGGGCTGTTCGTGGGAGAACGGGTATCCGCCTATACCAATGTCGATGAAGTCCGGTTCCGGATCGTTCAGCCAATCCCGTCGTCGTAACACGATTGTCTTATGGCTGACGTCCTATGGCACGAACAAAGACTATCCCGACTGCTTGTGCCATCAGCCATATGCCATATGCTATACGCTCTTCGAGTTCAGACCCGGTGGGCGGTTGATGAGGCTAGGTCACAGCCCGCTATCGGCTCCTGGTAGTCCACCACGATCTTAAAGCCGAGGTCTTCGATCATGCCCCAGACTTCGGGGGCTGGAGCACCCGGTGTCGTCAAGTAGCCGTTCACGAACAGGGAATCAGCTGGATAGAGAGCCAATGGTTGGAGGCTGCGGAGGTTGTGTTCACGGCCGCCTGCGATGCGGATTTCGGTGCGGGGGTGAAGGAAACGGAAGAGGCAGAGCACTTTCAAGCAGCGTTGCGGTGTCAGCTGATCACAATTCTCCAGCGGCGTGCCGGCGACTGGATGGAGGGTGTTCAGCGGAATCGAGTCCGGTTTGACGTCGCGAAGGGCCATCGCCAGGTCGATGAGATCGTCGTCCTTTTCACCCATGCCCACGATCCCACCCGAACAGATTTCCAATCCTGCGGCCCGGACGTTTTTAATGGTCGCCAGACGATCCTGGAAGGTGTGGGTAGTGCAGATCGAGGCGTGAAAGGCCTCGCTGGTGTTCAGATTGTGATTTACCCGATCCACCCCGGCGGCTTTTAGCCGCTTGGCCTGAGTTTCATTCATCAGGCCGAGTGAACAACAGATCTGAATGGGAATCTCCCGCTTAATCGACCGCACGGCACCCGCGATCTCGTCGATTTCCCGATCCAACGGACTCCTGCCGCTGATGACGATGCAATACCGCTGGGCTTTCGAGGCGGCAGCCCGGCGCGCGCCTTCGATCATTTCTTTTTGTGGCAGCAAGTTGTAGCGTTCAATGGGCGCGGTTGAGACGGCGGATTGTGAACAGTAGTGGCAATCTTCCTGGCAGGCACCGCTCTTGGCGTTCTGCAGCATCTGAAGCCGAACCGTGCGGCCGAAGTATCTTGACCTGACTTGAAAGGCGGCATGGAGCAGCGCGAGGAGTTCCTCGTCCGGCGTGGTGAGCACGCCATGCGATTCCGCTCTCGTGAGCGGTTCGTCACGAAGGGCCTTCTCTGCCAGAGCCAAGTAGTCGGTCATCTCAAAGTCCTCGTGTCGGAATATTACGTCATCAGTCGTTCGTCTCTCGGATCTCGCAAGGAACCGTAATGCTCAATGTTCAATGTTGAATGTTCAATTGAGCATTGAGAATTGAGCATTGAACATTGCACGGGAACACGAGATACGCTTCACAAAAGACGGTTCGAAGGGGGAACCTACACGGTTTCAAACGGAGATGCAATGCCCTGATAGGGCACCGCTCGCGCGGAGGGAGAGCCTCCCTCCGCGCTCGTGGCCGTTTGGCCGGCTTCGAGCCAGGGGAGTGCGGTGAGGGTATTCCAGCGTGCGCAGCGGCGGCAGCGTCCGGACCATTCGAGCGATTCCTGCTGGCACTGGGTGCAGATGTAGGGGACGACGACTCGCTTCTTGAAACTGAGCGCCTTCTTGAGTTCAACGATGGCC
>JBQTHY010000017.1:0-4525 GCA_052389395.1 Nitrospiraceae bacterium
AGACCATCGAGCCCACCTGTGCGACCGTACCCACCGCCTGGTGTCCTGGGACAAGTGGAAGCTTGATATCTGCAAGTTCCCCCTCCACAACATGCAGGTCCGTGCGGCAGACTCCACAGATGTGAATGTTCACGAGTACCTGGCCTTCCCCCGGCACTGGAACAGGACGGTCCTCCAGCCGCAAGGGACTGCTGGAGACATCGCCCGTGTGATTGAGCACCATGGCTTTCATAGAGGACCCCAAGTCGGCTGACCAGTTCGGGAGAACACACCCCAACCCGTGATCGTAACAGGAGATTCAACTGGGGATTCAATATGGTGGATGACCGGCTAGGATTTCTTGGCCTTGATGCACTCGATATCGAGTCGGATCTGCACTTCATCGCCGACGACCAACCCGCCGCTATCGAGCGTTTTGTTCCATATCATACCGAAGTCCTTACGGTTCAGTTTACCTTCGGCATTGAATCCAGCCCTCGTGTTGCCCCACGGGTCTTTGGTCACTCCGTTGAAGGTTCCGACGAGCGTGATTTCTTTCGTGACGCCACGGAGAGTGAGCTCGCCGACAGCTGTGTACACCTCACCCTCTTTCTTGTAGCTCTTCAGCTTGTACGTCATCGTCGGGAACTTTTCAACGTCGAAGAAGTCGGCATTGCGCAGATGAGCGTCGCGTTTCTCTTGGTTTGTATTGACCGACGCGGGGTTGATGACAGCTTCGATCGTCTTGAAGGTCTTGGTGTCCGGGTCCATCTCTACAAACCCGCTATAGTCCGTGAAACGTCCGGCTGTTTTGGACACCACCATGTGCGCGACGCGAAACTCGATGATCGAGTGATCGGGATCAACATCCCAGCGCGCCGTCTCCGACCAAACTCCTGTAGGCAGGACAATCAGCAGCCCGCCGATGACCAGACCCCCCATCCTCCTCAACCCTGCCCTCATATCCAATCCCCCTCCACCGTTTCGCCTCACGCGGACTGTGCTATTTCCCAGGCATGACGGTTCCCACATTCTGGCTTGGCGCCAGAGGGATCGCGACTGAACGGGCCTTCTGCGACCCCCCCTTCACGCCCGTCCACATC
Organism: Nitrospiraceae bacterium; assembly: GCA_052389395.1. Classification (GTDB taxonomy): domain Bacteria; phylum Nitrospirota; class Nitrospiria; order Nitrospirales; family Nitrospiraceae; genus Nitrospira_D. The sequence continues at coordinate 1,083 of JBQTHY010000017.1, forward strand.
CGTACATGTACATCAACCGGTTCTGAGCCCACATCATCGGGAAACGGAGGAAACGGTTGCGCATGGACGACCGCATAAATGCCCGCCTCATTGATTTCGCGCGAGCCCGATCCCTTTTCAACCTGAATCAACTGAGCCCGCCCGCTGGGATACATTCGAAAGCGGACACGAACCGTCTCGCTCGATGGGGAATGACGAACCCGGCGTACGTTGCGGCTCCAGCTTTGACTCAAGAGGTAACTGATGTGTTGCCAATAGGCCCGCCCTTGGCCCGGCGTGGGCAACGGCAGGAGATCTTCCTCCGCCACCAGTCCGCCGGCGATAGGATTCACATCGGGCTGGACTTCATCCTGGCTCGCGTCTTCCCCATGAAGCTCCTCGCCGATGGGAAGGGATGGCTCGCTTGAGTCGCTCACTGGTTCTTGCTTCCCCAAGGTCACATAGACGATCCTTGACATCACCCGTTCCAACTTCTCTTTCTGAGACCGGGCGAAGGTCACTTGCACCCTCGCGACTTTCGGACTCATCGAAAGTTTTCCCTGAGGAATGGGCTCAAGGGTCGCCGTCGCTTTCATCGCCATCGACAGGGGATCCGGCTCCAAGGTGACGATCTGTCGCTGGAAGTGGATCGACTCACAAATGGCGACCAGCGGCGCGTGTCCCTGGGCCATCCCGCTGAGAGAGATAGATAATTCGAGCGGCTTGCCGACTTGGATGTCCCCCAAGGCCTCCGGGTGGGCGAAATCAAACGTGACCCATCGCTTTCCCGAGGAGGTGGTCTGAGACACAACCGGCAAAGAAGCTGCCTGGACAAGTGTCTGGAGAGGGGTCTGACACAGCATGGTCCCAAGGAGGCCGGCAACCAAGCTAAGGTGGTTGGTGGCTGAGCGCATCATGGTGTCGGCATCCTACCCATCCACGGGAGCTCTGCGCAACTTGTTTCTTCGCCGAAACACTGATGCCCGACAGATCGAGTTGGTATACAATAGAATCATGCGAGCGCTCGTCAAGACTACCGCTGCGCCAGGTTTGACTCCGACAAATTGGCCCGACCCAACCCCAGGCCCACGCGAAGTGGTCGTCAAGGTGGCCGCCACATCCTTGTGCGGGACTGATGCTCACATCTATCGTTGGGACGAATGGGCGCAGAGGCGCATTCGTCCTCCACGCATCATCGGCCATGAGTTGTGCGGCCACGTCGTGGAGATTGGGCGAGAGGTTTCGCTCGTAAAGATCGGTGATTATGTCGCGGCCGAATCGCACTTGACATGTGGAACCTGTTTCCAATGTCGGACCGGACAGGCGCATGTCTGCAAGAATTACAAGATTCTGGGTATCGATCAGGATGGTTCCTATGCCGAGTATGTCGCGCTTCCTGAAAGTGTCTTGTGGCAAACCGCTCCGGAAATACCTCCGGAGTTCGCCTGTGTGCAAGAGCCCCTCGGCAACGCCGTCGATGCCGCGCTCGCCGAAGACATTACCGGCCATACCGTCTTCATTGCCGGATGTGGGCCGACCGGTCTGTTTGCCGCTGCCGTCGCCCGCGTGGCAGGTGCCGCGACCATTATCGCTTCCGATGTCAGCGACTACCGGCTGGGGCTCGCCAAGCAATTGGGCGTGGATCATACGGTGAATGTAAGAACCGACCCGCCGGAGGCGGTTGCCGGAGCGATTCGTGATCTGACTGCCGGTGAAGGCGTCGATGCCGCGTTGGAAATGTCGGGCGACCCGACCGCGTTGCACCAAGCTTTTCGTCTCGTGAAGAACGGGGGACGAGTGACCCTCTTCGGCATTCCGACGGGATCGGTCTGCTTTGACCTCCCAAATGAAATTATATTCAAAGGCATTCGCGTCTATGGAGTGACAGGCCGGCATCTCTTTGAAACGTGGTACCGGCTGGCGGGGCTGTTCAAAGCCGGCCTGAACATCCGTCCCGTAATTACACATTCGTTCCCGTTGGCCGAATTCGCCACGGGTTTTGATTTGATCAAGTCAGGACAATGCGGAAAGGTTGTGCTCTTTCCGTAGATAGTGCGCGAAAGGCGGGACATGAGAGAAAGGCGCGATTAGATAAAGTTCCATTGCGCGCAAGTCTCGCCCGTCACGCACGTCTCGCGACCACGAGACATGGCCTACGATTCCATCAAAAAAGTCATTCAACAACAACTTGCCGAGAACAGATCGGCAGGCCTGCACAAGCAGGAGCGCCAACTACTCGGCCCGCAAGGCGTTGAGATTCGGGTGACGCAAGGCCCTGTCTTGAACCTCTGCGCCAACAACTATCTCGGACTCGCGAATCATCCGGAAGTCGTGCGGGCAGCCGCGGAAGGGTTGAAAGTGCATGGATTCGGAATGGCCTCGGTGCGGTTTATCTGCGGTACGCAGGATCTCCACAAACAGCTCGAACAGGCCGTCAGTGATTTTCTGGGCACCGATGACACCATCCTCTATAGTTCCTGCTTCGACGCGAACGGAGGATTGTTTGAAGTGCTCTTGGATGAACGCGACGCCGTGATCAGCGACGCCTTGAACCACGCCAGTCTGATCGACGGCATCAGGCTCTGCAAAGCCAAACGATTCCGCTATGCCCATTCGGATATGGCCGAGCTAGAAGAACGGTTGCAGGAGTCGAGCATGTGGCGCCTGCGGCTGATCGCGACGGACGGGGTCTTTTCGATGGATGGGGACCTGGCCAAACTCGACCGGATCGTGGGGCTTGCAGAGCGCTATGACGCGGCCGTGGTGGTGGATGACAGCCATGCAACCGGCGTGCTCGGACGAGGCGGACGGGGCACGCCAAGCCATTTCGGCCTAGCCGATCGGGTTGAGATTGTCACAAGCACGCTAGGCAAGGCCCTTGGCGGGGCGACAGGGGGATTTACTTCGGGTAAGGCCGAGATCGTCGAACTGCTTCGCCAGCGCTCAAGGCCCTATCTGTTTTCTAATGCGCTTCCGCCAGTTGTCGCCGCCGGAGCGTTACGGGCACTTGATCTCGTCGCCCAAGGGGATGAGTTACGCGGAGCGCTCCGCGCGAATGCCTTCTTCTTCCGCACCCAGCTGACCGATCTGGGATTTCGCCTCATTCCAGGCGAGCACCCCATCATACCCGTGATGTTGGGCGAGGCCTCCCTCGCCACCTCGATGGCCGAGGGGCTGTTGAAGGAGGGGATCTATGTGGTCGGATTCAGTTACCCCGTCGTGCCGAAAGGCCAGGCAAGAATCCGCGTCCAGATGTCGGCTTCTCATACTAGAGCCCAGCTGGAGCAAGCTGTGAAGGCCTTTGACAAAGTAGGACGAGAGCTCGGCGTCATCCAGGACAAAAGCGTCAATCTGAATTGACTTTTCACAGTCACCTCAGTATCCTCTTTTTCTTTCCAATAGAAGGAGTTAGGCGTATGAAAGTCATTCTTCAGGAGACGCTCGAAGGGGTGGGCCACCTAGGC
>JBQTHY010000018.1:0-5026 GCA_052389395.1 Nitrospiraceae bacterium
GCATGCGGATCAGCCCCTATTACAAACAGCTCATGGCCTCAGGCCAGGGCGGAACCGCTGAGACCAAGGCCTACATGGAAGAGAAGTTGCGGGCTGCTCAGTGGATCATTCGGAGTATTGAACAGCGGAACAAGACGATAGTAAAGGTCGTATCGAGCATCGTGAAATTTCAGGAACAATTCTTCGAGCACGGGGTACAGTACCTCAAACCCCTGGTACTCAAGCAAGTGGCCGAAGACATCGGGATGCATGAGTCAACGATCAGCCGTGTCACGGCGAACAAGTACATGTATTGTCCACAGGGCATGTTGGAGCTTAAATTCTTTTTCAACGCGGGGCTGCAGCGGGCTGACCAGCCGACGGATATGCATTCGTCTGTGTCTGTCAGAGAGATGATCAGAAAGATGGTCGCCGAAGAAGACACCAAGCGACCTTTAAAGGATGAGGAAATAGCCGCCCGTCTTCGTACTCAGCAAGTTCTCATCGCAAGGCGGACCGTCGCGAAGTATCGATCTGAAGAAAACATTCCGTCTGCGAGCCAACGAAAACGCTTCTTCTAACAACTCTTGAATTCGTGATGCCGCATTGATCCAAGTTTCGGGGGCGCGATGAAACTTAGAATTACTGGCCGGCATATCGCCGTCACCCCTGCGCTCAGAAACTATGTGGAAACGCGGTTCGGGCGCCTGGACCGCTATGGGTTAAAGGTGGGATCCCTACAAGTCGTGTTAGGAGTCGAAAAGCTTCAACACAAGGCCGAAGTGGTCGGAGCTGTGAAGGGCAAACGTGTGCAAGCGAAGACGTCAACTCGAGAGATGTATGCCACGATCGATGCGCTCCTTGATCGGGTTGATGGGCCGTTTAGAACCTGGAAGGAACGGCTTGTAAACCATAAGCCCAACAAGACCAAGAGGCTCGGAGCATCAAGACGCGCCCAATAAAATGGGGGCATGATGAAGCTACCGACAGGGAACACCAGGCCAGCCCTATTCTTTCCAAATGTGAAGCCCAAACGCGTTCTCAATCATTGCCCTCTACTGCGAGCTTCCTGCTCTTCATCAAAACTGAAACGGGGACCGTTGAGGTGGTCCAGCGTTTGGATGGCGGAGGACTTGTCGTACCGATGCCTGTCCCAAGGGTAGAAAGGCTCACAGTCTCCCTTTCTTGATGACCTTAAAAGAGTGCCAGAACGATGGATGCACAACAACGGTGACGTCGTTCTCTCCTTGTTTGTCTGCCCTAGGGCGGGTTCGATTCTTCCGAGGGTAGTGATGCCATGGCACGGCTCAATCTAGTCATTGTCAGCGGATTGTCTGGCTCCGGAAAATCCCACGCCCTTAAAGCGTTTGAGGATGCTGGATATTTCTGCATCGACAATCTTCCGCCGGCACTGCTACCGACCTTTGTTGAACTCTGTCACCAACAACATGGCGAGATTAACAACGTGGCGCTGGGCGTCGATATACGGGAGCGCGTATTTTTTTCTGATCTCGTCGGCATTCTTGAACGTGTTAAGGGACTTGGACATTCTGTCCACTTGCTTTTTCTGGAAGCTCGCGAAGAAGTGTTGGTGAGGAGATTTTCGGAATCGAGGCGTCCGCATCCACTCCTACCGCATGTTCCTGTGCTGGAAGGGGTCCGGTACGAGAAAGAGCGAATGGCGGAACTTCGTCGGCACGCTGACCGCATCATCGACACGTCGGATCTCACGGTGCATGAACTGCGAGATCTGCTTACGAAGCAGTTTCAGCGGGATTCAGGAGATCGAAAGCTGACCATTACGCTGCTCACGTTCGGCTATAAGTTCGGTGTGCCCTACGACATCGACTTGATGTTCGATGTGCGATTTCTCAAGAACCCTTATTTCGTGCCGGACTTGAAACCGCTCCCTGGAGATGATCCAAGAGTTCGTAACTTTGTCCTTACGGATCCTGACGCGATCGCGCTTATCGGGCAACTTGAAGGGTTGCTCAAATTTCTCATTCCATTGTTCGAACGAGAAGAGCGCAGTTATCTGACCATCGCGATCGGGTGTACCGGTGGGCGACATCGTTCCGTGGCGGTTGCCGGGCGTCTACAGGAAAGTCTCTCAGCTATGGGCTATGACGTGGCCCTCACCCACCGGGATATTCAGAAATCATAGGTCTCACAAGCACAGCAGCGATTCCTGGTCCCACATGGGAATGCAGCTTCTGGAGGTTTGCTTGACAGGTAGAGCATATTGACTATACTTGCCTCATACACATTAAAGTCGGCTTTCTTAAGGCGAATTCTTGACGTGAAGAAACGTAATGTCTCTTCTGGAGCAGCGGGGTTTAAGACGAATCAAGTGTGTGATTTATTCGACATTTCAAAGGCAACCCTCTTTCGCTGGGAACGTAATGGAGTCATCGCAGAGCCACCGCGTGATTGGAGAAACTGGAGGCTCTATACAAAAAAGAATGTGGATGAAATCAATAAAGTTATTCGCGCACGGAAGATTGTCGTGTAGAGTTGCGGGTGATGCGCATGCTGAGTTCATTTAAAACAATGTTTGAAACCGACGTGGTCTCGATGCTGACCCCACGCCGGCAGCTTGTGGGGCTTGATATCGGATCAAGCGCAATCAAGCTGGTTCAACTCAAGGAGAGCAAGGGGCGGTACTTTCTCAAAAAGTTTGGCGTGAAGGCGCTGGAGCCGGAAGTGATTGTCGACGGGACCGTCATGGATGAGGGTCGAGTGGTATCGGCCATTCGAGAATTGTTTGATGAATCTGGGGTCAAGAACAAGCTTGTGGCGATCTCGATCTCCGGCCACGCCGTAATTGTGAAGAAAATCAGTCTGCCTCCGATGCCTGACGATGAGCTGGAGGGACAGGTCAAGTTGGCGGCTGAACAGTACATCCCGTTCGATATTAATGAAGTGAATATCGACTTTCATGTGTTGCCTCCGGATTCTTCAGGAGATCGACAAGCGGATATGTCGGTTATTCTTGTTGCTGCCAAAAAAGACAAGATCAATGAGTTGACCGAACTCGTCAAGGGAGCTGGCCTTATGCCGATGGTTATGGACGTAGACGCCTTTGCGATCGAGAATATGCACGCCATTAATTATCCGATGGCGCAGGATGAAACCACGGCGCTGGTCAATCTGGGCGCGAGCGTGATGAACGTGAATATCATCCGCGGCGGCGCCTCCTTGTTTACCAGGGACATTCCCCTGGGCGGAAATCGATACACCGAGGCCATTCAGCGTGAGATGGGTTTGTCCTACGAGGAGGCTGAAGAGAGTAAAAAGGGGGAACGTTCTGGAGACTCTGGCGCTGCGTTGTTGGGGAAAGTCATTGATAGTGTGAACGGGGAGGTAGCGTCTGAGATTGCGAGAACGGTGGACTACTTCAAGACTTCTGCTTCGAACGCCGAACTTGATCGAGTGCTTGTGTGCGGAGGCGTGGCGAAGGCGAAAGGGCTGATCCAGCAACTTGGTGACCGGATGCAAACGCCTGTGGAAGTGGCCGATCCGTTTAGCGAGATCGATGTGACGGGAAGCGACTTTGATCTTGGCGCGTTGGCCGAACTGGCTCCAGCGGCAGCAGTCGGTGTTGGCCTGGCGTTAAGAGCGGTGGGTGACCGATGATTCGCATTAACCTCCTCCCTGGGCCCAAGGGAAGACCAGCCAAGCCACAGTATGATGTACGTGCGCAGGCGTTTCTCGGCGTGGGGGTGATTCTCATTGTCTTGGCCGGATGTTGGTGGTATTCGAGCTCTCTTGATAATGAAATCGAGGCGCGTCAAGAGGAAAAACGAGATAAAGAAATGCAAGTAGCTCAGTTAAAAGAGCAGGTGAAGCAAGTTCAGGATTTTGAACAAAGGAAAAAGCTTCTTGAAGATAAAAATCGGATCATCGATCAGCTAGAAAAGTCAAGAATTGGGCCCGTGAAAGTTCTCGATCATGTAAGCCAGAGTCTTGAGCCGCTCAAGGTTTGGCTGACGAGGTTGGGTGTATCTTCCGATGCGGTTGAACTGGAAGGAAAAGCACTGACGAACGACGACGTTGTAGAGTTTGTAAATAACTTGCGACGTACCGACTATTTTGCCGGGATTAATCTGCTGGAAAGTAAGGCTGCAGTTGAGAACAAGATTAACGTCTACCAGTTTCGCTTGGCATTTCGCCTGAAGGGATAGAGATGGCGCGGCCTTCGCTAAAGCTAAATCTTGATGCGCTTCGCAATGTCCCGGCTCCGCAGAAGATCGTGCTGTTGCTCCTCCTTGTTGCCGGCATAGTTGCTGGGTTCTATTTCTATATTGTGGAACCTAAGTCGTCAAATATCGAGGCGCTGAAGGTAGAGAACGGTAAGTTGGAAGGTGAGATTCAAACCCTCACGATAAAGGTGAAGCATCTCGACGAGTTGGTTGCTGCGAACAAGCAGCTCGAAATTGAGTTGGCAAAGAAGAGGGAACGACTTCCGCCTGAAGAAGAAGCAATTATGCTGTTGAAGCAAGTGTCTGATCTTGGGGTTCGCTTGGGCTTAGATATCAAATTGTGGAAGCCTGGGCAGCAATCTGAAGATGCGTCGAAGCTTTTCGTGAAACTGCCGGTGAATGTGGAAGTGGCCGGAGTCTATCACACCGCAGCGCTGTTCTTCGACCATATCAACAAACTCCCACGAATCATTACGGTGTCCGGCCTTAAAATGGGAGACCCAAAGGTTGAACAAGGTCGGATCGTGTCGAAAACGACGTTTGACTTGGTCGCGTATGCAGCTCCACAGGAAACACCAGTTCCGACGAAGCCGGCTGCGGCTCCTGCGCCTGCACCTCAAGCAGTTCAAGGCGGCAAATAGGGGAATAGTGAGGCTATGCATATTGGGGAGATGAGGAAGTCTTGGGGAAAGCGGCTCCAGATTCATGCAGTTATGGCAGCTTGCTTCTGTCTTATTTCAATAGGGAATGGCGATGTCCAAGCTGATAGCCATCTAGTCACGAAGCAAATAAGTCCAATGAGGCAAGACTCTATCAAGATGTCGTCTGTCCCGGAAATTCCAAAA
>JBQTHY010000019.1:0-11713 GCA_052389395.1 Nitrospiraceae bacterium
GGGCCCCACTGGGGGATGACTTGGGGCCTGGCGCCCTTCTGTCCGGCGCCTGCCCCCGTCAATGAAGCGGGACAGGCATTGGCGATGCCGGAGCCAGTCCCGCTAGGGTTGTTCGCCGTGACGAGATCCGCACTTTGCTTATGGATGCGCGACGCGCCAGTTTTTGCCGACGCCGAATTCCACCTTGAGCGGCACAGAGAGCCCAAGCTGTTTCCCCACCCCTTCCATTTCGTGCTTCACCAATCGCTTCGCTTCGTCCAGTTCCCTCTCCGGCACTTCGAAGATCAATTCGTCGTGGACTTGAAGGATCATCTTCGTGTGAGGGAGGTCTTCGTGCAGCTTCTTGTGGACGTTAATCATCGCCACTTTAATTAAATCCGCCGCTGAGCCCTGGATGGGACTATTGACTGCCATGCGTTCGCCGAAGCCGCGCTGCACGGGATCGCCGCTTTGCAGTTCGGGAATGGGCCGGCGGCGTCCCAGGATAGTGGTGGTGTAGCCCTTCTCTTTGGCCTCGGCGATGTTGCGGTCCATGAGCGCGCGCACGGCTGAAAACTTCTCAAAGAATGTGTCGATGTACTTTTTGGCTTCGACCTGCGAGACCCCGATGTTCTGCGAGAGACCGAAGGGGCTGATGCCGTACACAATGCCGAACACGACGGTCTTCGCCACGCGTCGCATGTCCCGCGTGATCTGGCTGGATGGCAGGCCGAAAATCTCCATGGCCGTGGCCATGTGGATGTCTTCGCTCCTTGCGAAGATGCTGATCAAACGCGGGTCTTGCGACAGGTGTGCCAGGATGCGCGGCTCGATCTGGCTGTAATCGGCACAGAGCAGTTCATGGCCTTTCGGGGCAATGAAGGCTTCACGGATGCGTAGACCATAGTCGCCTTTCACGGGGATGTTTTGCAGATTGGGATCTGTGGACGAGAGCCTGCCGGTCGCCGCAACGGTCTGGTTCAGCGAGGTGTGCAGTCGCTTCGTGTCTGGATGAATCAGCTGAGGCAATGCATCGACATAGGTGGATTTGAGTTTGCTCAAGCTGCGATAACTCAGGATCTGCGCGGGTAAGTCATGCTGCGTCGCCAGTTGAGTGAGCGTGTCTTCGTCCGTCGAATAGCCGGTCTTCGTTTTGCGGATCGGCTTGAGCCCCAGCTTCTCGAACAAGACCGTGGCGAGTTGCTTAGGCGAATTGATGTTGAACTCGCCGCCGGCCAACCCGGCGATCTTTTCCATCATCCGGTCGAGTTCGCGTTCCAGTTCCTTGCTCAGCGCATGCAGGTGTTCGACATCCAACAGAAAACCGTTCCGCTCGATCTCGGCCAACACCGGTACAAGCGGCATTTCCACGTCCTTAAATAGGCCTAGGCTTCCCTGCTCCTTGAGCTGATCGAGCATGAGCGGGACGATTGCCGCAATGACGCCAGCGGCCTCCGCCGCTTGTTCCTGCGAACCGATGTCCACATCGAACAATGATTTCGGGGCCTTCACCTCTTTCGCGTTTCCGCCCAACCGATACCCCAAGATCTCCAGGGCGAGTGTGTCCAGTTGATGATCGCGGCGATTGGGGTTCAGCAGATAGTCCGCTACCATCGTGTCGAAATAGGGGCCCGCGAGCGTCACCCCGATACGGTGCAACGCCAGTAAGTTCGCTTTCAGGTCGTGAACGGCTTTGGTTCTCGTCGTCTCGTGCAACAGCCTGGTAATCGGCCGCATGTACTCGTGGACGTCGAGCGGAATGAACGCTGACTTCACTCCGGACGAGAGCGCGATCCCTTGTACCTCTGCCTGTATCACGGGGCCGCCGGTGAGCAGGCAATGGACGGCAACGGTTTCATGCTGCGGCAGGCTCTCCACAAAGGCCTGAGCCGCCTTCTCGCTCTGGATGATCCCCCTTTTATCCTCTGGTGTCTTTGCCGGACCGGTTGAGGGCTGGAGCGATTTGAGCAGCGAGGTAAACTCCAGTTCGCGGAGCAGGTCGGTGAGCTGATCGGTATGGGGCGGCTTGATCCGCAGCGCCGACGGATCGAATTCCACCGGACTGTCCGTCTGGATGGTCACCAGCTTTCGGCTCAGGCGCGCATGCTCCGCCTCTGCTGTCAGCAGGGTCTTGATCCGCTCCGGCGCGACTTCGTCGACCCGATTCAAGAGTTCCTCGATCGTCCCGAACTGGTCGATCAATTTCATGGCCGTCTTTTCGCCGATACCTTTCACGCCCGGGATATTGTCCGTGGCATCGCCCATGAGCCCCATGATTTCAACCACACGCGCCGGCTCGACGCCGAATCGTTCGCGGCACTCCTCCTCCCCGAACCACCTATCTTTGACCGGATCGTAGATACGCACATGGGGCGTAAGAAGCTGGAACATGTCCTTGTCGCCCGTGACGATCACGACATCGTAGCCGGCTCGCTCGGCCTTGTGCGCCACCGTGCCGATGAGATCGTCTGCCTCATAGCCGGCCTTGCGCAGCCCTGGAATCGCGAGCGCCTCGACAACGCGATGGATGTAGGGAATCTGCGCCTTCATCCCGTCTGGCATGGGAGGTCGCTGGGCTTTATATTCTTTGAATTCCTCATGCCGCAGCGTCGGTCCCTTTTCGTCGAAGGCCACGGCCAGCCCGTCCGGGTTCCGTTCACGAATGATCTTCAGCAGCATGGTCGTGAACCCGTAGACCGCGTTGGTCTGGAGACCTTTGGAATTGTTCAGAGCCGGGAGAGCAAAGAAGGCGCGATAGATGTAGGCACTGCCGTCGATCAAGTACAGGGTTGGGCGCTTGACTTGCGAAACAGACATAGGCGCAGCTTACAGCTTTCAGCCATCAGCAGTCAGTACCTGATTTTCGTCTTGCGGTGATTGCTGACTCCTGATAGCTGTGGGCTCACAGATTACTGGTCCGGCGCGATGATCAGCGGCGGCTTGCCGAACTTCTTGCGCATGCTGTTGACGGCATGCAAGACGGTCGGCTGTCCGATCATTTTGGCTTCTAGGTTACGCTTGCCGGGAAAATCTAACATGGAGATTCCGATGAGTATGGTCAGAATCCCCTGGCCCGGGAGAAACAGCATAAGGAACCCGGCGAAGAGAAAGATGGTTCCCACGGCGTTCTTGACGATGTGCCCGATGAGCCGGAGCACAGGATGATGATCCTTCATCCAGGGCCGTGGGACCCGGATGTCGAAGAAATCAGCGGGGAGGCGTATGAGGATGAAGGGGATTGCGATCAGCGACCCGACAAAGAAGGCGAGGGACAAGATGGTCAACGTAACCAGCGTTTCGGTCGAGACGTACTGTTGAACCGTTGAAAGGAGACCTTGCATCGGTCGGCATCCTAGCATGCGACCCTTCGACCCTCAAGGCGAAGAAGGCTACAGTCCTGTGTTTACGCAGACACGGACGGCGGTTATAATGATTCCGCACGGAGCCCCTTCATGAATCCTCAGAGATCCCGTTCGCCGACGTTCTGCCCCTTTCTGGCGTTGGTTTTCATTGGTCATTCTGTTGCCTATGCGGGAGACCCACCCCCTGCCCCTGGTGAAGAACTCCAGATTGAGATCACCCGGAAAGGATTGGGCAAGCAGGTGGTCATCTTACAAGGCGCAAAAGAATGGTTTATGCTCATCGACGTGACACCGGAAAACTCTGTCGTCGTCCGACAGGAGAAAGACCAGGAGATGATTCTTGTCGATGAAAGCGAAACCCACGATCGTCCCATGTCGCCGGATGAGGTAGACGCCGCGGTGACCGATTATGTGAACAGTGTGAAGACACGCGCGAAGAAGAAGTAGCTCCAATGTCGGATGCGCCCAAGTTCGTCATCTTCGCCCATAATGCCACCTACGATAAGCTCCACCAGGTGGCAACGCTCGGTATGACCGCGGCAGCCATGGGCAAAGACGTGATCGTCGTGTTGCTGTTCTGGACGATCAAAAAGCTCGCCGAAGGGAAGATCGACCAGATCGATTTCCCCTCGGAGTACGCCGAATCTGCTGAGGAAGTTGCCCGCCTCTTAAAGGAAAGGAAGGTGCCGAAAATTTCAGAGATGTTGCAGGATGCGAAGCGCGTCGGGAAGTTTCGTCTGATCGCTTGCAGCGCCGGCCTGGAATACATGGGTGTGGAGAGTACCGCCGTAGGAAAGAACGTCGACGAGGTCCTGGGTCTGCCAGCGATCATTTCCCTCACTACAGGGGCGGAAACGACTCTGTTTATCTAGCGCAAGACTCGCTGGAAACGCGAGACAAGCGCGACTTGCCGCCCGCCTCTCTCGCCCGTCCCGCACTTCTCGCTTGCGCTCGCTCATCGCGAGCGCGTCACTCCCACCCGATCACAAAAATTCGCGAGCTTGCACTGGCTGCAAAACGGCGAGATCGGCTGGCAGAGGTTCTGGCCGTACGGTACGAGCAGATCGTTGAAGGTCATCCAATATTGTTCGGGCAACTTCTTCCGCAGAGCCTCTTCGCTCTCCTCCGGAGTCTTCGTTTTGATATAGCCCCATCGGTTGCTGATGCGGTGGACGTGAACGTCGACACAGATGCCCAGCTTCCCGAACCCGACCGTCACCACGAGATTGGCGGTCTTACGGCCAACTCCCGGCAACGTCATCAAGGCCTCGATGGAATCGGGGACTGTCCCGTCGTAGTCGTCCAGGAGCCGGCGGCAAATCTTGTGAATCGATTTGGCCTTTGTCCGGTAGAAACCTACAGGGTAGATCGCCTGTTCAATCTTCCTGAGCGGCAGCTTCAGCATCGTCACCGGTGAATGTGCCAGGGCGAAGAGCCGCGCGCTCGCCTCGCTAGTTGTCTTATCTTTCGTCCGGAGACTCAGGAGACAGGCAATGAGGATGAGGAACGGATCGCGGTCTGATTCCCGAGCTACGACTTCGACGACCGGTTCTTGCCATCGGCGAATTTCTTGCTTGACGATCCGGATTGCGGCATGGATCTGGTCCCGACGCATCGGATAAATTCACGCGAGATACGGACTGGCGGGGGAATTTCGGGCAGAGCAGAACGGCGGTGAGTTCGTCGATTATTCGGGCCGCCGTTTCGACAGCCACTTCTGACGGCGCCGCTGAGCCTCGCGCTGCTTGGCCTTTTTTCGGACGCTCGGCTTCTCGTAATAGCGGCGGCGCTTCAGTTCGCGGAACAAACCTTCACCCGCCAGCTTCTTCTTGGCAACCTTCAGAGCTTTTTCAACGTTGTTATTGAATACTTTGATTTCCATCCGGTCTGACTTTCCACTTTCTTAAGCCGTGTCTGGCTGAAGCCATGCACTCTAATTAATCGGCGGCGGAGTGTAGCATAGACCCTTCAGTTCCTCAAGACTTCGCTCGGCCTTCGTGATCCTGGAGAGAAAGATATCATTAACCTGCTGATTTGTTTGCGCTTTTATATTCGTCTGCACGGTATAAAGGCCCGCCTCCGCTGCAGCAATTGACAAGATCATCGCGACCGTCATGTCCGACTGGGCAGCTGGCTTCACCGCCATGAGGCAGGACTGGATCACCCACCCAGCATGGCAGGCGTCCTCGACAATTTCCAGAGGGACCGCTGTTGCTCTCTGCCAGGCAACAGCGATTTCCGTCGATCTGTCGGACCTCTCTTTTGGTATCCTGCAGGCACGAGCGACACCCTCATAGGCCTCGATGTCTGCCTGGACAAGCGCATGGAGTCGTCGGCTCAACTGAACCAACTGTTGCTCTGCCTCAGTTTGATGGCCAAGACGCGTTCCCATGACTCCCAAGGAAGCGGCCAACGCTCCAACGAGTGCCGCCACGCTGCCTCCGGCCGGAGTAGGCTTTGTGGCCGCGACCATTTCCAAGAAATGAGAAAGCGACTGGTCGCGCTCATTGCCGCTGGACATCACCTCTCGAATCCTCGTTTCCAGCACCTGTGCCGGATCGAAGCGCTCAAACCGTAATGACGCGGCAGCGGTCTGATCCAACGCCGCTTGAGGTACCAAACCAATCAGTTCACTCCCGACAATCTCGACGCCGCGTTTCGCTGCCTCGGTTGTCACTGCCTGAAATGCCGTATGCATTGAGGTGACCCTGTAGTCGGTGAGGTTCATCGCGACTTGGACCATGCCGCGACTGGCTAACCTCACTCCTATCGCCTTCAGGCCAGGCAATCCGCCGTTCGAACGCCGAATGGTCTTTGCGATCGCTTTAGCCACCGTTAGATCGGACGTTTTCAGGTTCACATTGAAGGCAATGAGCAGTCGGCGTGCTCCGATAACGACCGCTCCCGCCGTCTCATGGAGCCGCTTGGGACCGAAATCCGGTGCCCAAGTGGGCTCTGATATCATCCGTAACGCAAGTCCCTGCAGCCCTCCGCGTCTGATGTTTTCCAACTGCACGTGATCCGGATACGTCGCGGCCTGTTCATAGAGAAATACAGGAATTCCCAGGTCCGTACTCACTTTCTGTCCGATACAGCGAGCCAGCTGAACACAATCCTCCATGCTCACGCTTTGAATCGGAGTTAAGGGCACAACGTCCGTCGCACCGACACGCGGATGCTCGCCGTCATGTCGGCGCAGGTCGATGAGTTCCGTTGCGACCTTGATGGCACGGAACGCAGCCTCTCCCACCGCCTCAGGCGCGCCGACGAGGGTCAGCACCGATCGATGATGGTCGGGATCCATCCTGTGATCCAGCAACCAGACGTCGGGCACGGACTGCACCGCCGCCATGAGGGCTTGGACAATAGCGGGATTCCGGCCTTCGCTGAAGTTCGGGACACATTCGACAATCGGTGGCATACCTTCCCCCTCATCATCGATGAAACGACGAAGCCGGAGGAGACGGCAATTCCCTCCGGCTTCATGTCATCACCAGCGATCGAGCGTGTCTTTGCTACTTCGTTTTCTTCACGAAGGCCTTATAGATTCTGCCTGACGTCGCCTGCTCTTCTTCCATGCCTATCATCTGATGGCCGGTAGTTTCGCACCAAGCCGGCATATCTTTCTTGATGCCCTCATCGTCCGACACGACTTCCAGCACCTGTCCCAACGTGAGTTCTTTGATTTTTTTCGAAGTGAGGATGATCGGCATGGGACAGAAGTACCCAAGGGTATCGAGCTTCACGTCAGCCTGGATCATCACCAACTCCAGAATCTCAGGACTGAGCAATGAGGACTGAGGACCGAGGCTCAGTCTTCAGCACTCGAACCTCAGTCCTGCACCTAGATGAACAAATTCACGCTGCCTTGCTTTGCTTCCGCCAGATAGGTCGTCACCCCGGCGAACTGATCGATGCCATCGATCAAGGTATCCTTGGTAATTCCCATGAGCCCCATCGTGGTGGTGCAGGCAATGAACCGCACCCCTAGATCTAGGGCCATCTGCATCAACTCTGGGACACCCGGCATCCGATTTTGCTTCATGACCTTCTGCATCATTTTGGTGCCTAGTCCACCGAAATGGAATCGGGACAAGGGGAGCGTTTCAGCGCCTCCCTTATTCAGCAGCCCGAACATCCGACGGAGCCAGTCCTTTGCGGCGGTGGTCGCCCCCTTCCGGCGAATCGTATTCAACCCCCAGAAGGTAAAGAACACCGTCACTTGCATCCCCATCGCTGCCGCTCCGGTCGCAATGATAAAGGCGGCCATCGCTCGATCGAGATCACCGCTGAGCAACACGATCGTCACTCTGTCCGGCTTGGTCGCCTGGAGCTGCGCCAACGTCTCCGTCGGCTCTATCTGCGTTGCGTTCATGGTGTCACCTCATTGACATGCGCAAAATATGCGCCGTTGATGTATACGAACAGAATAGTATGGGGTCCCCGAGGGTGTCAAGGAACGCGGGCAGCAGTCCCTTCGACCGCGTCGCTTGACCTTCCCCTATGCGGTCGCTATATTCGCTACCGGTTGGATTGCGCCACGTCTTTCCGGCTTCTTTCCTGGTCAATGAACATACAACTCTCCCCCGATATCGTGTCTGCCAGGAGCGCTCCGCTCCTCGGATTCTGGTACCCAGCGCTACCGAGCTCAAAGTTGCATTCAGGATCGATGCAAGCCCTACAGATGCTAGGGCTCCCGATTGTCCTCTGCCGTGATCGTGAGGGACACCTGGCTGCGATGCGCGATCTTTGCCCCCACCGGGGAATGCCCCTCTCGTTCGGACGATTCGACGGCGAGCGAGTCGAATGCTCGTATCATGGGTGGCAATTTGATATGAAGGGACGCTGTCGCTGTATTCCTGCCCTTCCGGAAGGGTCGTCCCTGCAAACCGACAAAGTGGGGGTCGCCACCTATCCTGCTGAAGAGACCGACGGCATGATCTGGCTGTATCTTGCGGATGAACGTGGAAACACCGTTCCGCTGCCGCCTGTCCCTCGGATGCCGCTTCCATCGGAGCCTCGGCAGTCCTTTCATATTTCGATGATATACTCGTGTACACCGGACGATGGGATCATCGGCCTCATCGATCCGGTTCATGGGCCCTACGTCCATTCATGGTGGCGCAGCGATGCCCGTATGCACGAGAAGACAAAAATCTTCGAGCCGATTCCTAATGGATTCCGGATGATGGCTCATCAACCGGCTAAGAACAGCGGCCCGTTTCATTGGCTGGAACGGTTGTACGGAGGGCCATTGACTACCACAATAGACTTTCTGCTACCGAATCAACGCGTGGAACTCATGCAATGCGGCAGGGCCTGGGTGGCCAACAGGTTGATGGCAACGCCCGTGTCCGATATGGAGTGCCGCATTGATTTCTCTGCGTACTGGCGCGGGCTTCACTGGCTTCCGTTAGGCAACTTTATCTTCCGCACGCTGACAAAAAAGTTCTTCGGCCAGGATGAACGAGCGATGAAGCACCTCGCCGTGGGTCTTCGCCACAAACCGTCGTCGATGTTCCTCGGCGACGCCGACCTGCCGGCCAAATGGTACTACAAGCTGAAGGCGGCTCATCTTGCGTCGGTCCAGACCGGGCAGCCGATGGATCACCCCCTCAAGGAACGAGTGACGCTGCGGTGGCGAAGCTGACCGTTCCTCTCAGAGTTGTCCTCATGCTTGTTCTCGCCGCGTCTGTTCCTCCAGCACCGGCGCTTGCCGGCGGTGCATCCCGAGTGATTTCTGTTCCGGCGCTCGGTGTCCAGGGGGAGGGTCTCCCTGGTGTCGTGAATTACATCTTGATTCAATTCGACCGAACCACGGCCGAGGATGGTCCCACTGTTCAGTTCAATGAAGTCAATCTGGGGGGCGGCTCGCTCGTGGGCGAGGAGTGGAAAGAAGGCGTCCGCCGGGCGGTTCGAGCCGTGACGCAAGCCGTCGGTGACGATGGCCGTGACTGGTTGGTCACGATTAAGAATCGCTCTCTGACGGCCTTGACCGACGGCATGAGTGCCAGTGCCGCCGTCGCCGTTGGCATCATGGCTGCCTATAGGGGTGATGTGATCGAATCGGACATCGTCCTGTCCGGGGAAATCATGCCAGATGGTCGACTAGATGTTGTCGGCGGATTACACGCAAAGATCGAGGCCGCAGCGGGCGCTCATTACCGGGCGATCGTCGTCCCGCGTGACCAGGTGCTCACGCCGGACTGGATGCTTACGACTGAAGTAGCCTCTCGAAACCGAGTGCAACTCATTCAAGCCGGTACGTTGGAAGAAGCCTACCAGGCCATGACGGCGAAATCCCGCTAACTCCGTGTCTCTCCAGACAAGATGAGTCCCATCGCCCGCCTGATCTGATCGCGGGTCCCCAACAACACCACGATATCGCCTGCGAGAAGTTCTGTTTTTTTCGGCGGATTGGATTCTGTCACTCCGCTCCTGGTCCAAGCAATGATCGAGGCACCCGTTCGCGGCCAGACCGCAAGCTGGGCGATCGTCTTTCCCGCCGCCGGCGAATTCTCTTCGATCCGGCAGGTCTCCACTTCCACATCGCTGAGTGTGCCGCCACGAAGATGGTGGGCCAACTCCGGCATCTCGCTCCGCCGCAGCAAGGCATAGCCTTCGCGCCTGACCTGCTCCGCCTTCCGCATCACGAAGTCCTGCGACATGTTGTAGGTCCGTAGCACCAGCGCAAATATTTCGATCGACGTTTCAAATTCTTCGGGCACGACATCGTCCGCCCCGAGCTGATGGAGCTCCTCGAGTTCGCGCAGATGACGTGTCCGCACGACGATATGGATCTTCGAGTTCAAGCCCCGCGCTACCTGCACGGTTCGCCGGGCCATGAAGGGATCTGAAATCGCGACAACTAGGACTCTTGCATCTTCGATCTTTACTTGTCGGAGGACGTTCGGATTTGTCGCATCGCCATAGTAAAGCGGCAACCCGTGCTGCGCCTCGCGGCGTACGGTATCACCGTCCAGATCCAGTGCGATGTACGGAACTTCTGTTTCTCCCAGCACTCGCGCCAGGTTCCGTCCATTCAATCCGTATCCCGCGATTATCACATGGTCCTTGATTCGAAGGTGCCGCCCCTCCGTCTCAAGCACATGAGCCGTCGTCCGTCCGGGAAACCAATGGCGAACTCGCTGCACGGCTTCGACCCGTCGAGCAAGATGCGGCGACCATTGCATGAGGAACGGCGTGATGATCATGGAACACACGGAGACCGCCAGGAATATCTGATAGGGTGCTCCGGACAGGAGCCCGTTCTCCTGGCCAACCTGCGCCAGGATGAAGCTGAATTCGCCAACCTGCGCCAGGGCGATGCCGGTCATGACGGCCGACCGCGGCGGCATGGACACAGCGAGCACGGCTCCCGCGCCGCTGACAAACTTCACGAGCAGGACCATGAGCAACAAACCGGTCACCACTTCGGGATACTGGAGCAAGACACGCCAATCCATTAGAATGCCGATGGAGACGAAGAAAAGGCTGTTGAAACCATCGCGAAACGGCAATACCTCCGCCATCGCTTGATGGCTGTACTCCGACTCGGAAATCACCAGCCCGGCAATGAATGCTCCCAATGCGAGCGACAGCCCGCCCAGAGAAGTCAACCATGCGATGCCGAGGCACAGTACGATAATTGTCAACAAGAAGAGTTCTCGACTGCGGCTACGAACAATGTGTTCCAGCAGCTTCGGCACCGCGTACCGGGCCGCCGCTACGACAAACCCCACGACAATCACGGATTTCCCTAGGGTCAACAGGATCGAGGTGAAGGTCCCCTCGCTGGTGCTGGCCAGGATCGGCGCCAGCAGGATCATGGGCACCACGGCCAGGTCTTGGAATACCAGTATGCCAATCGTGGCGCGGCCGTGGAGCGAATCGCTGTCTCCACTGGCAGCCAAGGCTTTCAGCACGATTGCCGTGCTGCTCAGCGATAGGAGAAATCCCCAGAAGATCGCCTGTGGCCCCGGCAATCCGGCAATCACGCCACCCAACCACACGATGGCGATGACCCCCACGAGTTGAATCGGAGCTGCAATTAAAAGCAACCGTCGAAGCGTAGCGAGTTGCACCAACGAGAACTCGATGCCGATCGTGAAGAGCAGCAACACAACGCCGATCTCCGCCAGGATTTGCACGGTCGCGACGTCGGAAATAAGGTTGAGTCCGTGGGGACCGATCAAAGCTCCGGCGACAAGAAACCCGGCAATGGAGGGAAGTCGGAACTGATGGAAGAGAAAGACGACCGCAATGGAGACGGTGAAAATAACCAGCAAGTTTCCGAGCACGCCGTAGTCAGTCATTATCAGTGTCGTATCTTGTCGTTCGTCTTGCGTGACTCAATTCCGGAATTTGTTGAG
>JBQTHY010000020.1:0-6058 GCA_052389395.1 Nitrospiraceae bacterium
TGACGCCCCATGATGTGGACTATGGGAAACAATCATCGGGGCAATCAGGTTCGTGCTCTGATCAGGAGAATCCATCCGTCACTGGGTCAAACGCCACGATTACAGGGTTCGATCCCGACCCACGAGATTTTTCCGATTCAGCGCAACTAACGGACTGCACGGCCCCTGCTCGAATGGATTGACGGCGGCCATACCTTCCTCCCAAACTAACTGGAAAGAGCTCATCTCTGATCATCTCTCATAAATTGCTTCCGACCATTTCCTCAAAAGTCGTACCGTTGATTGACTCCCCTCCGACGTTTTGTTAGCCTCAAGGCCCGCCGCGTTGCTACCGATAGGGAAGAACAGGGAAATCAGGTAGCACCCTTGGCATCTATTCCTGAAAGGAGTTCCGATGACCGGCTCATCTCTCTCGCCCGATCTGCTTACCGAACTGCACAACAAGGCCACCCAGCTCCGAATCGAGAGTGTCAGGGCCACCAGCGCGGCGGGCAGCGGCCATCCATCCAGCTGCTGTTCTGCTGCGGACATCGTCGCCGCTCTGTTTTTTTCCGTCATGCGGTACGATCCGAAAAACCCCAAGGCCCTCAACAGCGACCGTTTTGTGCTCTCAAAAGGCCATGCCGCTCCCCTTCTCTATGCAGCCTGGGCGGAGGCCGGTTTGTTTCCCAAGAGCGAGCTACTCAAGCTACGCACTTTAACTTCCGACCTCGAAGGCCACCCAACTCCTCGCTTATCCTTTGTCGACATGGCAACGGGCTCGCTTGGACAAGGCCTCCCCGTCGGCATCGGTATCGCACTCAATGCGAAGTTTGTCGACAAACTCGATCACAGAACCTACGTGTTGATGGGCGATGGGGAATCTGTCGAGGGATCTGTGTGGGAAGGAGCTGAGCTCGCGCGCCATTACGGCTTAGATAATCTGTGCGCCATCGTGGATATCAATCGGCTCGGTCAAAGCGATCCCACAATGTTGCAACACGACATGGACGGATACCGCTCCCGCTGGGCAGGATTTGGCTGGCACGCTATCGTGGTCGATGGGCACGACTTGTCGGCCCTCGTGAACGCATTCCAGGAGGCCGCCAGCACAAAGGGCAGACCAACGGTGCTTCTTGCCAAGACCTTTAAAGGACGCGGAATTTCCTTTATGGAGAATCATCCCGGCTGGCACGGGAAACCTCTTCCAAAAGGTGAAGAGACCCAGAAGGCGATCGATGAACTCACGAAACAGCTCAGACCCAGTTCGTTTTCGCTCTCGGTCCAGAAACCTGCATCATCAGCGCTCAAATCCGCGGCAATCAGCGCTCTGGCTCCTCCACCCTATAAACAAGGTGACTCAACTGCCACACGTGAAGCCTTCGGTGTCGCCCTGGAAGGGCTAGGCGCCGTGAACCCCCTAGTAGTAGGCCTTGATGCCGACGTCAAGAATTCGACCTATACGGAGAGGTTCGGCAAGAAATTTCCCGAGCGATTCTTCGAAAACTTTATCGCCGAACAAAATATGATCGGCGCAGCAGCCGGCCTCGCGGCCTGCGGTAAAGTCCCATTCGCGGCGACATTTGCTTGTTTCCTGGCCAGAGCCTACGACTTCATCCGTATGGCGGCGATCAGCCAATCGAATATCAAACTGGTTGGAACACACGTGGGCGTGAGTATTGGCGAAGACGGTCCGTCCCAAATGGGCCTGGAAGATATCGCCATGATGGCAGCACAACCTGGTGTGGTCGTCCTTTACCCTTCAGACGGGACGTCCACCTATCGTCTCGTTGAGGTCGCCGCCAATCACAAGGGCATGGTCTATTTACGGGCAGGTCGCCCTAAGTCGCCGATCCTCTACGGCCCTGAGGAACGTTTCCAGATCGGCGGGAGCAAGGTACTGCGCCAGAGTGCCTCTGACGTCTTGACAATAGTTGCGGCAGGCGTGACCCTCTTCGAAGCCCTCAAGGCGCACGACCAGTTGAAGGCGTTAGGCATCTCCGTACGAGTGGTGGATCTCTACAGTGTTTCGCCCATTGATCGCGCCACCCTCATCGACTGTGCGCGCGCTACACAAGGCAGCATGCTGACAGTTGAAGATCACTACGCCCACGGTGGGCTCGGCGACGCCGTCCTCGGTGCAGTCGGTACGGAAGGCATCAAGGTCCACAAGCTCGCGATTCGTGCGATCCCGCACAGCGGGAAGCCGGACGAGCTCGTAGAGCACTTTGGCATCGGAGCGCGATCCATTGTCGAAGCGACCAAGCAAATCACCAAGTAATGGGTCCGGCTCACTGGCCGACGGCCGGCTTGACCACATTCCCCTTCTCAATATCTTAAGCGGGAAGGAACGAGAGCGGATCCTCCACGATCTCACCGAGTCCCATTACGGCAAGAATGAGTTTATCTTCCGCGAAGGGGATCCCACCGAATATTTCCACATTGTCAAGGAAGGGACCGTGAAGTGCACGACCTCCTCGCCGGGGGGCAAAGAGTGCGCCCTGAAAATGTTGCTGCCGGGCGACCTCTTTTGTTGCGATGCTGCAGCCTTCGCAGAAGACCGCCACCCGGGCAGCGCGCAACCGATGGGAGACGTCAGTGTCCTTCGCCTCAAGAAGAAGACCTATATCGACCTTCTACGGAGAAATCCGGAGGCTGCCATTGAAGTCATCAAATATCTCGGCAATCGGTTACGTGAGGCCCAAGAAAAAGCCAAGATGTTTGCCCTCGGTAGGGCGGACCAGCGCCTGGCAGCCCTCCTCGTCGACCTTGCCGCTCGAAGCGGCGTGCAAGAGCCTCACGGCATCAGACTCTCGGTGCGAGTTACCCGAGAGGACATGGCGAACATGGTCGGCATCACCACGGAAACTGCGATCAGGATCATGAGCCGGTTCAGACGAGACCAACTGGTCGCAGGGACCGCAAATCGACTGGTGATTCGCAATATAATCCGGCTCAAGGCCCTCGCCTTACCATAAGAAGCCTGCTCCCCCTCTTCCACGCACATTATCTGGGCATTTTTGAAAATATGACAATTATCATGTTTCTTGGGTTGCTGTTTCGGTATCCTACCACCTCCTTGTGGCCGGAACAGCATTCACCGAATCGAAGTCGAAGCGCATCTCTGTTGGTCATGGGGGGTCGGGACGATACGCTGACTGGCTACTAGCCTTCTGGTGCAGGACCCGGCAGGGCAGCAGTTGATCCAGAATTACTGTTTTCAAATCGACGGGACGGTGTGGTATAGTTCGCCCCCGTTGCCCAGGGGCCTAGCCGGTGGCGGCGATAATGAGACTCATTCCAGCAACATTGTATGGTATGCACCTCCGGCGTCCCTATTATTTATGGGCCAACTATTTAGGACAAAGTTCTGCAGGGCGCCCACTTGTCTACTACAGAGGTGGACGCTCTTGTTCGTGACCCGATCAGGACTCTGAACACCGTGAACATCGGCCAGCACAGCTAATCAGACGTTCTTGAGTCATGCCATGAGGAACAACATGGTGGAAAGACGATGGAGTAGAATGATTGTAGGAAGATACTCACAATGCGAAAAGGAGGTGCGAATGACAAAGGGCATAGTAAGGATAATTGGGATGCCGGCCATGATTGTGGTGTCAGTCCTCATTTTTTCAAAAGGAGTGGCATTCACTGCTCCACCCTTACCTCCGGTGCCAGCTGACTTTGCAGATAAACATATGCCGGATGGTTGGTGGACGGATCCCAAGGTTCTTGCCGAGGGAGAGAAGGTATTTATGGGCCAGGTTCATCCCAAGGTCAATTGCTCCAATTGCCACGGTAAGGACGGTCAGCCAAAGAAAAAGGGGGCGAGGGATCTCCGCGATCCAGAACTCATGAACCGTTTCTCCGATAGTTTTTGGTTCTGGCGGGTCAAGGAAGGGGTCCCGAAAACCAAGATGCCCGCCTGGAAACAGTATCTGAGCGATGAGCAGATCTGGTCGGCCATTGCTTTTGAGCATACGTTCTCTCATAAAGGTCAACCTGCCGACCATAATCACGCTGAGATCCAGATCGCAACA
The DNA here is from genome assembly GCA_052389395.1 of Nitrospiraceae bacterium. Classification (GTDB taxonomy): domain Bacteria; phylum Nitrospirota; class Nitrospiria; order Nitrospirales; family Nitrospiraceae; genus Nitrospira_D. Next base: position 4,020 of record JBQTHY010000020.1, read on the forward strand.
ACCGGTGGAAAGTAAGTTCTCTGGCAGAACGAACTGTACCCAGCAGTGGGATAGGCAAGAAAGGAGATTCTATGATGAAGACGTTTATGCTGGTGAGTCTGACGATCCTTTTCCTCATGGGAGGGACAAGTTGGGCGGCCACGAACCATGTGGTCGAGACCCTTGACTATCAACCTTGGTATGAGCCAGCCGGACTGGTGATCGAGCCCGGCGATACGGTCACTTGGAACAACCCCAGTTTCCATACCGTGACCCACATTGAACTTCTGACCACTGGGAAGCCGGCCTTCCACAAGATGCTGACCCCCGGGGACAGTTTGACACATACCTTCACGGAGAAGGGGGAATTCACCTACCTTTGTGCCCTCCATCCCTGGATGAAAGGCGTAGTGGTAGTCCAGTCAGGGAGAGCTCCCGTTAAGAAAGGTGAGATCTGGGTGGCCGCCCAATTTGCGAACCAGATCCAGATTATCGATCCTGACACAGACAAGGTAGTGGATGCGATCCACGTCGGCAACAACCCCCACAACATCTGGTTCAGCCCGAACGGGGAGTACGCCTATGTGACCAGTTGGCACGACGATGAAGTGTTTCAGATCGATGTGAAGAAACGGGCGGTCGTGAACAAGGTCGAAGTAGGACCGGCGCCTGCCCACGTTTATGTCGACCCGAAGGGCACGGTCTACGCGACGGTGATGGGATCCAATTACATCTCCATCATTGATGGCAAGACCTTTCAAGTGACGGGGAAGATCGAGACCAGTCCGGGCCCACACGGGTTCTGGCCCACCCCAGACTGGAAGCATTTCGTCGTGGCCGATTCGCATGGAGCTGATGCGACCGTCGTGGACATCGCTGAGGGCAAAGCCATCGCGCATATTCCCACGGGAGTCGTGCCGCTGGGAGCTTCGGTCACTCCCGATGGCAAGAAGGCCTATATCGGGAACGGGATTTCCGGGACAGTCTCCGTCTTGGACCTCACCATCATGAAAAAGATCACGGACATCAAGGTCGGAGGGTTGCCGGTGCAGACCCCGGTGAATGGCAAGTTCAACTATGCCGTCGTACCCAATAAGGGATTGGGAGTGGTGCACATCATTGACACCAAAACCGATACGGTCAAACAAACCGTCACTACGGCCCATGGGGCCCATGGGGCGGACTTCAGCCCGGACGGTAACTTTGCCTATATCACCAACACCTTCGGTGACACGGTCACCAAGATTGATCTCGCCACTTTTACAACCAAGCAGATCCCACTGTGGGGCGGGCCCAATACCAGCGGGGCGCAGGGCGTCACGGTCTATCCGAAGTAGTCACGCGTCCGTATGGGAGGGAGCAGCAAACTGTTCCCTCCCATTCCTCGGTTGGAGAAAAAAACAACGGTCATCTGGCGGAATGAGCGTTCACACGCTTCTGAAGGGCCGGACATTGTCTGCGCAAGAACCTACTTCTCCACGGCACTCGACTGCATGATATTATTCACCCTCGCGACAACTTCAGAAGGGATTCGGCGCCACAAACGCCAAGACCCTGAGCCGCCGGCTGGTGTGATTCTTCACTCCATGTTCTTCCCCTGCAGGCGCTAGGGTCCCTTGCCCTGCTTCAAGGACCTGCGTCTCGGCTCCCACGTGGAAGGTTCCCTGTCCCTCAAGCACCAGATAGACCTTGTCCTGCCCCCCGTGAATGTGGCCTTTCTGTTCCTGGCCCGGCTCGAAGCAATAGACATCACAGAAAAATCTGTTCGTCAGAAAAATATTGTTCTTCTTCATCTTCTCACTGCTAAACTGTTGATAATCAACCAGACTTATTACCTTCATTGAAGCGCACTCCTTATCGAGAATGAGCGGGCTATCCCCCAGTTCTACGGCAGATGAGACAGCGCTTCCTGGTACGAAATTTTGAGTTCATAGAGTGCGGAGTTCATTCCCGCCTTCATAGCGTTCCACTTCACATCGGTTGTTGCCCTTAATTCTTCCAGCTTGATCTTTGCTGCGTCCTTCTTCTTCTCCAACTCGTTGGCAGATTTCTGAAGCTCT
>JBQTHY010000021.1:0-6029 GCA_052389395.1 Nitrospiraceae bacterium
ACATTTCGTATGCGGTTAAACGTCATGTCGAGTCAGCCGGATACTCGATCGTCACAGAGTTTGTCGGACATGGGATCGGCCGCCAGCTACATGAAGAGCCGCAGGTTCCCAACTACGGCAAACCGGGACAGGGACCGCGATTGCAGGCGGGGATGGTGCTGGCCATCGAGCCAATGGTGAATATGGGTGGGAGTGCTGTGCGGGTCCTTGAAGATCGGTGGACAGCCGTCACGGCCGATGGAAGTCTGTCTGCCCACTTTGAACATACGATTGCAATACAGCCGCGTGGCCCGGCCCGCGTTCTGAGCCAGCGCTCAGAACGCTCAGGGTAAGTCGTCAGGAACGAGGAACAGGAGTACGTGGCGAAAGAAAATATTATCGAAGTACAAGGCTCCGTTGCGGAGACATTGCCCAATGCGATGTTTCGAGTGAAGCTCGATAATGGTCATCTGATCTTGGCGCACATTTCAGGAAAAATGAGGATGCACTTCATTCGCATCCTTCCCGGCGATAGAGTGACGGTAGAAATGTCTCCCTACGATGTTACCAGGGGCCGTATTACCTATCGTTTCAAGTAGTCGGAGTGTTGAAGCCTCTATGAAAGTCAAGTCATCGGTGAAACCAATTTGTGCGAAATGCAAGGTCGTTCGTCGCCGAGGGGTGGTTCGAATCCTGTGCGATAACCCTCGGCACAAGCAGCGCCAGGGTTGAAGACGTTATTCGTCAATCGTGAATCGTTCAACAGAGGTATATCTCGCGATTCACGAATCACGAGTAACGGTTCACGATTCGACCGAAGGGAGAAAAGATGGCACGAATTGCTGGCGTCGATTTGCCGAAGAATAAGCGGGTGGACATTGGATTGACCTACATTTACGGAATCGGGCGGGCGGCTGCCTTGCAGATTCTCAAAGCGGCCGGTGTCGATGGGGCGATCCGAGTCAAGGATCTGAGCGAGGACAAGATCGTTAAGCTGCGCGAGCTCATTGAGCGCGATTACCTGGTTGAGGGTGATCTCCGCAAGGAAGTCTCACTGAATATCAAACGGCTGATCGATACGGGTACCTACCGAGGTTTGCGCCATCGGAAAGGACTGCCGGTGAGAGGACAGCGGACTAAGACCAATGCCAGAACAAGAAAAGCACGGCGTTCTGGCGTGGGGACGAGACCACGACCGACGACGACGAAAGCGACGCCAAGCGCATGAGCTGCTGAACGTGGGGTAAGGAATTTCTATGAGCATGAAGAAGGGCAAGAAGAAAGAACGTCGGATCGTACAGAGCGGAGTCGCTCACATTCAGGCCTCATTCAACAATACCATCGTCACGATTACCGACATGAGCGGCAACACGGTGGTCTGGGCCAGTGCGGGGAATCAAGGCTTCAAGGGTTCCAGGAAGAGCACGCCCTTTGCCGCGCAGCGAGCCGGAGAGGCCGCAGCCCGCAAAGCGATGGAGAGTGGCATGCGACAAGTCGATGTCTATGTGAATGGGCCCGGGTCCGGTCGCGAATCGGCGATCCGCTCGCTTCAAGGGGCGGGCCTACGGATTAACCTGATTCGAGATGTGACCCCGATACCGCATAACGGATGCCGGGCGCCGAAGCGTCGGCGAGTCTGAGAACAACGTTAAACGTTCATCGTTAATCGCGAGAGTAGGATAGGGATACCACGTTTAACGAAGAGCGATTAACGATCAACGAGGAGGGAGAAGTGGCAAAGTATCGCGGTCCAGTCTGTCGATTGTGTCGGCGAGAGGGTGAGAAGCTATTTCTCAAGGGCACACGCTGCATGACGGAAAAATGTGCCATTGAGCGTCGGAGTTATCCGCCTGGGCAGCATGGACAGGGTCGTCAGCGGACTTCCGACTATAGCCTTCAGTTACGTGAAAAACAGAAACTGCGGCGGATCTATGGTCTTCAAGAACGTCAATTCCAAGGAGTGTTCAAACGGGCCGAGCGTCAAACCGGCGTTACCGGCGATGCGCTGCTGCGATTACTCGAATGCCGTCTTGACAATGTCGCATATCGATTGGGGTTTGGCGCTTCGCGCAAACAGGCTCGCCAGGTCGTGAACCATGGTCATCTCACGATGAATGGCAAGAAGATCACTGTGGCTGGTGCCCAGGTGAAGGCGGGAGATGTGATCGAAGTTCGTGAGCGGAGCCGGAAGCTGGCTGCGATCCAAGCGTCGTTGGAGTCTGTAGACAGCCGAGGGATTCCTGATTGGCTGGAACTCGATAAGCCAGCCTTCAAGGGTATTGTGCGCGCGTTGCCGGCCAAGGCGCAAATAACGTTGCCGGTGAACGAGCAGATGGTCGTGGAATTGTATTCTCGGTAGCCATTGGTCCGGTAGAACGGCCCTATCTTGTAGGGCGGGGCGTTTTATCAGGGTGCTGGTCACTTGATGGTAATGAAGGGGGAGTCATGATCAAAGCGATGAAAGACTTTCAGGTCCCGATGCGGGTGGAAGTCGATAAGGATGCGAATTCCCCAACATTTGGCCGATTCACAACAGAGGCGTTTGAGCGCGGGTTTGGCACCACGATCGGAAACGCCCTCAGGCGTGTCTTGCTGTCTTCCCTCACAGGCGCTGCCGTCACCACGGTGAAGATCGAAGGGGTGGTGCACGAGTTTTCGACGATTTCCGGCGTCACGGAAGATGTGACGGCCATTATCCTCAACATCAAAAGCCTGCGGTTGGCGCTCCATACGGACAAGCCGAAGACCATTCGATTAAGGAAGAAAGGGCCCGGTGAAGCCAAAGGATCTGACATCAATCACGATAGCGATGTCACGATACTTACTCCGGATTTGCATATTGCCACGCTGGACAAAGATGCGATTCTGGACATCGAAATGACGATCAAGCACGGGCGCGGCTACGTCCCAGCTGAGCGCAACAAAGAGGAAGGGCTGCCGATCGGAGTGATTGCCATCGATTCAATCTTTTCTCCGATCAAGCGGGTGAATTTCCATGTCGAAAATGCCAGGGTCGGTCGCATGACCGACTATGACAAGCTGACCATGGAGATCTGGACCGATGCCACCATCAATCCACGCGACGCGCTATCCACCGCCGCCGGCATTTTGCGCGAACATCTGGACATCTTCATCAATCCAGAGGAGCGTGGTGAAGGAAAGAGGGAGGTCGGGTACGAGGAGTCTCAGCGGGAAGTGAACAAGAATCTCTTCCGCAGCGTGAACGAGTTGGAACTGTCTGTTCGCGCGGCGAATTGCTTGAAGAACGCCAACATCAAGACGATTGCGGATCTGGTGCAGAAGTCAGAAGGGGAAATGTTGCGCACGAAGAACTTTGGGAAGAAGTCTCTCAATGAGATCAAAGAAATTTTGTCAGAAATGGGGCTTTCGCTGGGCACGAAGGTGGACACGACATCGCCTCACAATGGGAGCCCGAAGTCAGAGTAATTCATGGGCCGAAGGGAATGCTGTGCGACACAGGAAGAAAGGTCGACAACTCGGGCGGCGAACGAAGCATCGATGGGCCTTGTTTCGTAATCTCGTGACGACCTTGCTGGACCACGAGCGAATCGAGACCACGCAAGCAAAGGCCAAGGAAATTCGAGGGTTCACCGATCGCATGATTACACTGGGAAAGGAAGGGACGCTTCCTGCGCGTCGAAGCGCCCTTGGGTTTCTGCGCAGCAAGGCCGTCGTATCCAAACTGTTCAACGATGTGGCCGGGCGGTTCAGAGATCGTCCCGGTGGCTATACCAGGATCGTGAAAACTCGTCGGCGTACTGGAGATGCCGCGGAGATGGTTGCTGTCGAGTTGGTCTCCCGCGCAGAGGCATCGACCAAGAGGAAGTCGGCGCCCGGCCTCGCTCAGCCTCAGGCGAGCGAGTCTGAAAAAACGGCATAGTTTCTTCCCCCTAGAAGGCCCCCCGTGACATGTCCGTGATACGACTCCCGCGTGGAACCACGCGGGAGTCGTTATATTTTCAGATCCCCTCCAGACGTTTACTTGCCCCGACATGCATGCTAGGATCGTGCCAGGTTCATTTTTGGATCTATGTCAGGAGAATTCCTCTCGCATGTGGGAGCTTGTAGCGAGGCGAACGCTTCTTGCGTTGAGCGTGTCCCTAGCGGCGTTTCTCGGCTATCTCCTCCTTATGAATGCGGACACACTTCCCACCAGCCAGCCGGCACCCCGAGGAGTGATCGAGCGAGCGGATGCCAAGATTTCAGAGTTTACCTTTACACAAACGAAGGGCGATGTCATTGAGTGGCAAGTCGAGGCCAAGCAGGCCCGGTTCTTTGAGCGGGAGAAGCGGGCAGTGCTAAGTGGGGTTGATGTCACCCTCTACGGTGTGAAAGGGAAGGAACTGACCGTGTCCAGTGAGGAAGGAACTCTCGACACCGCCACGAATAATTTCGTGTTGGCCAATCGAGTGGACCCACTTGTTGTCGAAATCGGAAGCGGTTTCGTCATTTATACGAACCATCTTGTTTGGACGGATGACACGAAAGAAATTCGCACGGATGATCCCGTCCGGATTGTTGGTCACGGACTTGAAGTGACAGGTCGTGGATTGCTCGGTCGGATGGAGTCGGAAGAGTTTGAGGTGTTAGAGGATGTTCATGTGGATCTATCTCCTGCTTCTTAATGCTCTTATGTTTGGAGCCGCGTCGGTTGCGCACTCAACTGAACCGGGGCTCCCGGGGAAGAGCGGAGAAACATCCGCCGTCTCGACGACCATTACGTCCAAGAAAATGACGGTGCGAAACCAAGATAGCCAGGCGGTGTTTGAGGGAGCAGTCGTGCTAACCAGGGGGCCGCTCGTCGTCCGCTCAGACAAGATGGTCGTACTGTTCCATTCGCAGAGCAATGACGCCGTACAGTTGCCTTCGGGAGGCCTGGATCGTGATGATCAGGCCAAGAACTCCTTGCCACCCAAGGGGAATAATGTGATGCCGGCGATGTCCAATCGTTCAGTGAGTCGGATCGAGGCGACGGGACACGTCAAAATAGAGAAGGAAAATGCCAATGCGACTTGTGAAAGGGCTGTGTATTTCAGGGACGATGAGAAGATTGTTCTAACAGGGGACCCAGTGGCTTGGGAAAAGGGGACGCGTGTCAGCGGGAAACAGATTACGATGTATCTGGCAGAAAACCGGAGTGTTGTAGAGGGAGGCTCTCATGTCCTTATTGAGGACGAGGGGAAGCACGCTCCATGACTCAGGGGGTCCACGCAGACTTAGAACCGCTGGCTGACCCGGCTTCGGCAAAACGCGTTGAATGCCTACGGGCCAGCGGGCTCGTGAAGAGTTTCCGTGGCCGCAAGGTCGTCAAAGGCGTTGCGATTGAGGTGCGCGCCGGTGAGGTGGTGGGACTCTTGGGGCCAAACGGAGCGGGCAAGACGACGATCTTCGATATGGTGGTGGGCCTTTGTCAGCCGGATGAAGGGGAAATTAGCTTTAATGGCGAGTCTATAACTGATCAGCCGATGTACAAACGAGCGCGGCGGGGGATCGGCTACCTTCCGCAAGAGTCTTCGGTCTTTCGACGGCTTTCAGTAGAGCATAATGTCCTGGCGATCCTGGAAATGCTGGGGTATGTTCGTGAGGATCGAGCTCAGCGGGTGGACATGTTACTCGATGAATTAGACCTCCTGCCTATTCGCAAGAGCATGGCCTATGCTCTCTCAGGGGGAGAGCGACGGAGATTGGAAATCACGCGTGCGTTGGCCACCGATCCTTCCTTTATGCTGTTGGACGAGCCGTTTGCGGGTATTGATCCCATCGCCGTGGCAGATATTCAACAGATCATTACGCGGTTGAAGGATAAAGGGATCGGCATTCTGATCACAGATCACAATGTGCAGGAGACGCTCTCCATCACCGATCGGGCCTATATCATCAACGAGGGACTCATCTTGGAATCAGGAACGCCTGAAGCCAGAGTCTAGAGCGAAATAGACCGCGCCGTATACCTTGGAGCGAGGTTCAAGATGTAGCGGAGTAGGTTTCCTACGATGAAACTTCGCCTGTATCTGAATCTCAGTCAAAAG
>JBQTHY010000022.1:0-8897 GCA_052389395.1 Nitrospiraceae bacterium
CTCACTCCACCCATCCCCCAGTGGGTCCCTTCCGTTGCGCCCGGTGGGGCGCCCCGTTCGCCACGCCACCCGCGGCATTTCGGCCTGGTACCGCGAAATTATTTTCGGATTTTGGCTAAATGCCACATTCCTTCTCCTCAAGTAGACGGCTGGGCTTTTTCTCCCCAGAATGAGTGGCAGCCAGTCCTGAGTGGACTTTGCTGAACGAGCGGGCCACCCTTCCTCTCCCTTCTTTTCTCCATCCACTCACATCCCTCACGCTGAAGAAGAAGCGCCCTCAAGATGCAGGGGAGAGGGCCTGGCTGCCCCTTACCGCGCGCGTCATTCTCACCCGCCCAACCCCGCGGTCGCGCCGAGACGCGCCCTCTTCCCAGTTGAGCACCGCCCGTCTTGATCACCATATGATCAACCTTGCATGCGCGGGTGGCGCCGACCTGAGAGCCTGTCCGCCCGCAGCGGGGTCCCTACACTGGGCGGGGTGCGAGGACGGACGGGCTGGTCGGCGACAGGACCCGCGCTCATCCCAGCTTCCTTTTCAGCAACTCATTCACCTTTCCCGGATTCGCCTTCCCCCCGCTCGCCTTCATCACCTGCCCAACGAAGAACCCCAGCACTTGCTGTTTCCCTTCTTTAAACTGCGCCACCTGCGCCGGATTGTTGGCGAGAACTTCGGCAATGATCTTCTCCAGCGCCCCTTCATCGGAGACTTGCGTGAGCCCCTTCTCCTGCACAATCTGCTCCGGAGACTTCCCACTGCTATAGACCTCAGGGAAAATCTCGCGAGCCACTTTCAAACTGACCTCGCCCTTCTCCACCATCTGCAAGAGACTGACGAGCCGCTGCGGCGAAACGGACGATGCGCTCACGTCGGTTCCTGAGTTGTGCAACTCTCTGGTGAGATCCCCCATCACCCAGTTACTCACGGTCTTAGGCTGATCGAAGAGCTTCACGCAGGATTCAAAGTAATCCGCCATCCCTTTAGAGGCCGTGAGCACGCCGGCATCATACTGGGGCAATCCATAATCGCTCCTGAACCGCGCGGCTCTTGCCGCAGGCAATTCGGGCACCGTGCTGCGAAATCCCTCGACCCATTCCTTGTCCAACTTGAGCGGGACGAGATCAGGGTCTGGGAAATAGCGATAGTCGTGTGCTTCCTCTTTGGAGCGCATGACGGCTGTCTCGCCTCGATCTAAATCCCACAATCTGGTTTCCTGCTGGATTTTCCCGCCATCGCTCAAAACCTTACTTTGCCGCTTCACTTCGTACTCAATCGCGTCCTTCACATACTTGAAGGAATTGATGTTTTTGAGCTCGACCTTGGTGCCGAATGCTTTCTGACCCAACGGACGCAGCGAGAGATTCGGCTCGCAACGGAAGCTACCCTCCTCCATATTACCGTCGCAGACTTCGAGATACATCAGAACGTCACGAAGGCCCTTCAAATAGGCCACCACCTCGTCGGCGGATCGCATATCCGGCTCAGTGACGATTTCGAGCAGCGGCGTACCGGCACGATTCAGATCCACGCGGCTTCCCTTCATCCCGGTCTCATGGATGTTCTTGCCGGCATCCTCTTCCAGATGCGCGCGCCGGACTCGAATCCGTTTCCTACTGTTGCCGACGGCGATGTCCATCCAGCCATGTTCACAGATCGGCGACTCGTACTGGGAAATCTGATAGCCTTTCGGCAAATCCGGATAGAAATAGTTCTTCCTCGCAAACCGATTGTTTGCACCGATCTCACAGTTCAACGCCAGCCCCGTGCGGACCGCCATTTCAACAGCCGCCTTGTTGATCACCGGCAGCGTCCCGGGCAACCCCAAACACACCGGACAGGTCTGGCTGTTGGCCGACAAGCCGAACGTCGTCCCGCACCCGCAGAACATTTTCGACTTGGTCCGCAGTTGCGCATGCACTTCCACGCCGATGACGATTTCGTAGCTCATCCTTGGTCTTGTCTCTCGCCTCTCAGGCGATCACGCTCGCGCTTCATCGCTTCGCGCCCGGCATCGAACGCCTCCCGCAGGACGGACTTCTTCGTGTCGACAAACTCTTTGCCCTGATCAACTACCTCTTCAAATACCTCACCGGCCCGACCGGCCAAATCCACCAAATTGTCTTCTGCCCGACGGGCGTAGCCACGTAACCGTTCGCGCGACTCGCGCCCTGATCGTGGGGCCAACAGAAGCGCCGCCACCGCGCCCAAGGCCGCCCCGCTGAGAAATGCCAAGAGAACTGCCGCCGAAGATCCACGTTCATCCACCATTGTTTGTTCCTCCTTCCTGTTTCGTGCGTTCACGAACCACCTGGGTGGCCGCCTTGAAGCCGGCCACCATGCTTGCGACATTCGTCAGGAGCGTGCCGCTCGATCCGCGAACGACGTTGTGGACTTGCTGAACAGATTCTCCGACCTCACCCATCGCGTGCAGCAGCACCGCCGCATGCTCGACGCCCTCGCGCGCCTGATCCGCGAGGCCGTTCAAGTTTTGGCTCATGGCACGGAGCTCCGCCACGAGCGACGGTACCTCGGCGTTCATCTTCGAGAGAAGTCGGTCCGACTCGGCGACGGTCTTGCGGACCTGAATCAGCACCGGCACCAAGAAGCCAACCAACAAGACAAAGGCCACAGCCACCAGAATGGCGGCGATCTCAACAATCGTCATAGAAACACCTCCGTGAAGCGTGAAACGTGAAGCGCCGTGAAAAAGACCCTGCTCGTACAGTCTCACATTTCACGTTTCACAAGCATTACCGTACCATGGCCCGTTTGAGATGCCATTGCGTCGACTGCTCGTACGCATGGGCGGCGCGGAGAATCGTCTCTTCTTCGAAGGCACGTCCCATAATTTGCAATCCAATCGGCAACCCCCCCTTGCTGAAACCGCAGGGCAACGCGATCGCCGGCAGTCCGGCCAGACTCGCTGAGATCGTGAAAATGTCCGACAGGTACATCTGCAACGGGTCTTCACTTTTTTCGCCCAGCTTGAACGCCGGGGTCGGGGTGACAGGCGTGACGATCAGATCAACCTCCTTGAACGCCGCCTCGAAGTCCTGACAGATCAAGGTCCGTACCGCCTGGGCTTTCCCATAGTACGCATCATAATACCCCGCGCTGAGCGCATACGTACCGAGCATGATTCGGCGCTTCACTTCAGGCCCGAACCCTTCTTGGCGTGTTTTCATGTACAGATCGAGGAGATCCTTCGTCTCTTTCGCTCGCAAACCGAATTTCACACCGTCGAAGCGGGCGAGATTCGAACTGGCTTCGGCCGTCGCGACGACGTAGTACACGGACACAGCTGCATCGGTCCTGGGTAGCTGGATTTCCTTGATCTCCCCGCCAAGGTTCTTCAATTCCTCGATGGCGGCTCTGACGGCCTGCTCCACTTCCGGATCGAGTCCCTCGGTAAAGAACTCCCTCGGCACGCCGACCTTCAGCGATTTCAGGTCTTTCCTTTTCAGCGCCTTCATGTAATCCGGCACCGGACGATCAGCCGAGGTCGAATCCAGGGGGTCATGTCCGGCTATGGCGGCCAGCAGAAATGCGGCGTCGGGTACGTCCTTTGTGATCGGCCCGATCTGATCTAGCGAAGATGCAAACGCCACCAAGCCATAGCGCGAGACGCGTCCATACGTCGGCTTCAATCCCACCACGCCACAGAACGCCGCCGGCTGCCGAATCGATCCGCCCGTATCGGACCCGATCGCGGCCACACACTCGGCTGCCGCTACCGCAGCTGCAGAGCCGCCGCTGGATCCCCCAGACACACAGTGAAGATTCCAGGGATTTCGGCTGGGACCGAAGGCGGAATTCTCGGTCGATGACCCCATCGCAAACTCATCGAGGTTCGTTTTGCCCAGCAAAATGTATTCTTGCTCACGCAGCCTGGCGATGACCGTCGCGTCATAGGGCGGGACGAAGTGTTGCAACATGCGTGAGCTGCACGTCGTCGGCACCCCCTCCGTACACAAGTTATCCTTGATCGCCAGGGGCATTCCCATCAGCGGCTTCGTCTTGCGCCATCCTTTGAGCTTCTCGTCCAAGGCTTCCGCCTGCGCCGACGCCGAATCTTTGGCCTGCGTGACAAAGGCTTTGACCTTCGGCTCCACCTGGCTGATCCGCAAGAAATATGCGCGCACGATTTCTGCTGCGGTGACTTCACCGGCAGTAAATTTCTTCTGAAGATCGCACAGTGAGAGTTTATGCAGGGACATAAGGCATCCTGTCAGCCTGTCAGCTCGTATTCCCTCAGCTTACGTTCACGATCTGATTCTTCTCATTCACCCGAACAATCTTTGGCGCATGCTTTTTGATTTCTTCCTCGCCGTAGTACTCATAACAGAAGATAATGATTTGATCCCCGACCGCTGCTTTCCGAGCCGTGGGTCCGTTCAAAATGATATCCCCCTTCCCACGCTTGCCGTTGATCGCATACGTCATAAACCGCTCGCCGTTATTCAAATTTGAGCACACAACGGCTTCGTACGGGAGGATGCCCGCCGCTTCCATCAAGTCCTGATCGATGGTCAGGCTGCCTTCGTACTCAAGATACGTCCCCGTCACCGTGGCGCGGTGAATTTTTGAGCGTAGCATCTGTCGAAACATATACCAACCTCGTGATGAGTGATCAGTGACGGGTGTGACAGCCTACAGCATCATCGCCCATTTCGACTCATCACACATCACTCATCACCATTCGCATTATTCGATAATCTTCGGTACCACAAAAAACCCCTCCGTCTCACGCTCCGGCGCATTCGCCAAGGCCTTGTCGGTCGGCAATGATGGACGCACGACATCTTCCCGGAAGACATTCACCTGGCCCGTAACGGTCGCCGTCGGCTCGATTCCCTTTGTGTCGTACTGATTCAGCCTTTCGACATGGGTGAGAATCTGACTCAGTTGCTTGGCAAATGTATCCTTCTCAGCCGCAGTAACTTCGAGCCGAGCCAACTTCGCGACTTTTTCGACGTCTTCACGAGTGATGTGCATAGGGCTCGTCCTTCAAGTCATCAAGTCCAAACGTCGAAGGTCTGGTTTTTTGCCAAGACTTGACGACATACTGACATGAAGACTTTCTGACGCCTCATTCCACTGTCACACTTTTTGCCAGATTCCGCGGCTGATCCACATCTGTTCCACGCAACACGGCGATGTGATACGCCAGCAATTGCAGCGGGATCACGAACAAGACCGGGGAAATCAATGGATGGGTGTCGGGAACGGGAAACACCGCATCTGCGATCTTGCCCAGTTCCCGCTCGCCCTCTGCTACGAACGCAATCACCGGCGCGCGCCGCGCCTTGACCTCCATCAGATTGTTCACCGTCTTTTCATACAGCCGATCTTTCGGCGCGACCACGATCACCGGCATATCTTTGTCGATCAGGGCGATCGGTCCATGTTTCATCTCGCCCGCGGCATAGCCTTCGGCATGGATATAGGAAATCTCTTTCAGCTTGAGCGCACCTTCGAGGGCGATCGGATAGTTGATGCCGCGGCCGAGATAAAGGAAATTTCGCTTCTTGTAATAGCGTCTCGCGATAGCCACGATTTCAGCCTCACGACCGAGCACCCGTTCAACCAACACTGGGAGTCGAACCAGCCGATCCAGCCACACTCTGCCGTCTGCCGCCGTTATGACATTCCGCACCCGCGCCAGATGCAAGGCCAGCAGATAGAGCGCGCTGAGTTGCGCAGAAAACGTCTTGGTGGCCGCAACGCCGATTTCCGGGCCGCAATGGGTGTATAGCACGCCGTCCGACTCGCGTGCGAGGGTGCTCCCGACCACGTTGACAATCGACACAACCCGCGCGCCTTTTTCTTTCGCCTCCCGTGCTGCCGCCAGCGTATCCGCTGTTTCGCCGGATTGAGAGATCGTGATGAAGAGATCGTCTTTACCCACGAGCGGATCGCGATAGCGGAACTCACTCCCGATGTCGACCTGCACGGGGGCACGCACCATTTCTTCAAAAAGATATTTCCCGACTAACCCGGCGTGCCAAGAAGTTCCGCAGGCGACGATCCAGATCCGATCCACTGCGGCAAACTCTTTTGGTGTAAGTCCGATTTCCGGCAGATCGGCCTCGCCGGTCTCATAAGAATACCGGCCTCGCAGCGTATCCAAAATGCTCTGGGGCTGCTCGTGAATTTCTTTCAGCATGAAGTGCGGGAATCCGCTCTTTTCCGCCGCCGTTTCATCCCACGTGATCTTAGCGGGCTTGCGTGAAACCGGCCGGCCTTCGATGTCCGTGAGCTTCAGGTCGTGTTGAGTCACGACAGCCACGTCGCCTTCTTCGAGATACGTCACGTCGCGCGTATGCGCCAACATCGCCATGACGTCGGAAGCCACGAACGATTCTTGTTTCGTCCGACCAACCACGAGCGGACAACCAGATCGGGCGGCGATCAACGTTCCCGGCTCCCGTTCCGAGACCACCGCCAGGGCATAGCTGCCTCGTACTTCTTTCGTCGCCGCACGTACGGCATCCGACAACGTCAAGCCTTTTTGCAGATGTTTATCGATGAGGTGAGCCACCACCTCGGTATCTGTCTCCGATTCGAACTTGTAGCCTTCTTTTTCGAGTTGCCGCTTGAGCGGCTGGTAGTTTTCGATGATGCCGTTGTGAACCAGGGCACAGCCTTTCGAGCGATGCGGATGGGCATTCTGCTCGGACGGTTTGCCGTGAGTCGCCCAGCGCGTATGGCCGATTCCCACCGTCCCGGTCAGTGCTTGGTCCTTGAGCGATTTCTGCAGGTTGGCGAGCTTGCCGACACTCCGCCGGACTTCAATTTTCTCACCCTGGAGCACCGCTACACCGGCCGAGTCGTAGCCGCGGTACTCCAATTTTGCCAGTCCCCCTAGTAGGATCGGCACGGCTTGTTGATGGCCGACGTAACCGACAATTCCGCACATAGTCCTAGCTCCAGGTTGAGGATGCCGCAAAAGCCCTCCAGCAGCGTTCTCACATCGCTCAAGGCTTCAACGTAGAGAGCCTACTGGAGGCAAAGTACCTATCCGCTCGCATATGATCGAAGCGAGCGGGTCAAGCGAAGCTTGGTATGTACCTCCTCAGCCTTTCGCTCGCTGCGGCCTTGCTGGACGGCTTTTCCACCATCCTCTGCGCTCACCCTTGTCCCTTTCAGCTTCTCCCAAGGAGGCCAGGGGCTCCTGACCTCTTTGGGTCTTCCAACAGTCCCAGGGTGGCAGGCTGACAGGCTGACAAGCTGACAAGAAGAGCGTCTCATCGTGATCGGCCTTTAGACGATTTCTCGTTCTGATGACTCGTTTTGCCTGAATCCTTCTCAGCCTTCAGGCTTGTCAGCTTCCTATGGGGCGGCGAGGAGCCCCCGCCGGCTGTGTCAGCGGTCTGCAACGCCCGCCGTTTGGCCGCCCAGCCCGCTCGGTTCACCTGCGTCACACGGGCGATCGCCAACGAATCGGCCGGCACATCCTGAGTGACGGTGGTTCCCGCCGCGACGACCGATCCCGCTCCAATGGTCACTGGCGCGACGAGCTGCGTGTCGCTCCCGAGAAACGCATTCTCTTCAATTACGGTTTGATACTTGTGCACTCCGTCGTAATTGCAGGTAATGGTTCCCGCACCGATATTGACCCCCTTGCCGATTTTCGCATCTCCGAGATAGCTCAGGTGGTTGGCTTTCGATCCTTCACCCAGCTCGGTTTTCTTCATCTCGACAAAGTTCCCGACTTTTGCTTTCCGCCGCACCAGCACGCCGGGGCGCAGATGCACGAAGGGCCCGAGCTGCGCACCATCGTCAATCTTCGACTCGCGCAGGACGCAGTGATCCAAGATCTCCACGTGGTTGCCGATCACGCAATCACTGACACGCACACCCGAATGGACCGTCGTGTGTTCGCCGATCACAGTTCTCCCCTCAAGCGTCACGTTCGGATAGAGCACCGTATCCCGGCCGATGGCGACTCCGGCATCAATCCAGGTTGACAAGGGATCCCGCATCGTCACTCCGGCCTCGAGCCACTTGTCCCGAATGCGTTGGCGAATCACCCGTTCCGCTTCCGCCAGCTGGGCACGGCTGTTGATCCCTAGCCCTTCGTCATTCATTCGCAAGCGTAGCGCAGCCACCGTGCGCCCTTGCTCAACCGCCATCTGCACGATATCCGTAAGGTAGTACTCGCCCTGGGCGTTCCGAGGGTCGAGCTTGTCCAGCGCGGGAAAGAGAAACTCGCCGTCGACCACGTACGTTCCGGCATTGATCTCCCGCACCGCGCGCTCGTCTTCGGATGCATCTTTGTCTTCCACAATTTTCCGCACGGCGTTGTCGGCGGCACCTTGAAACCACTCGTCGCAACGACAGCGAATAACCCGTCCGTATCCCGCTGCATTGTCAAGCACAGCCGTCAGCACCGTCACGGTCGCTTTCCGTTCGTCATGCGCCGCGAGGAGCTCCCGCACCGTCGCTTCGGTGAGCAGCGGCGTGTCGCCGTTCAGAATCACGTATCTTGACGGTCTTCGGCGGGGATCGGCAGCGAACGCGGCCCGGGCCTGCAGCACCGCATGCCCCGTGCCAAGCTGTTGCGTTTGCTCCACCACGACCACACGACTCTCTGCGTTTTCGACTACCTTTCGAACGTCGCTGCCCTGGTGCCCGACGATGACGGCGATGCCTCGATCGGCCAAGCGGCAGGCGACATCGAGAACATAGAGCACCATCGGCTTCCCTGCAACCGCATGGAGGACCTTCGTCAATCTGGACTGCATCCGCTTGCCCATTCCCGCGGCCATAATGATGACACCCAGGCCGGGAATACACGTTTGAGTCATTTTTTGGTTTGTCGACTGCTTCATGGGCGCGAAGGAAATGAAAAAATCGTCAATGAATCAATGAGACAATTCTTTTACCCGATCGGCAC
>JBQTHY010000023.1:0-3458 GCA_052389395.1 Nitrospiraceae bacterium
GAGAAGTCATTATCCGGACCTGGCAGACGGCCCATAAGATGAAAGTCCAACGGGGGCATCTCTCGCCGGGAGGCGGGAAGGATTCGTCGCAGCACGACAACTTCCGGGCGAAGCGCTATGTGGCCAAATACACGATCAATCCGGCCATCACACACGGGATCGCTCATGAAGTTGGCTCTGTGGAGGTCGGCAAGATCGCCGACCTGGTGATCTGGAAGCCGGCGTTCTTCGGCGTGAAGCCCGAGATGGTGCTGAAAGGCGGATTTATCGCCCAGGCCCAGATGGGGGATCCCAATGCCTCGATCCCGACGCCGGAACCGATCATCAGCCGGCCGATGTTCGGTGCCTTCGGGAGGGCGTTGTGCAGCACCAGCCTCACATTCCTGTCGCAGGCGGGGCTGGACCGGGAAATCCCGAAGAAGTTGGGTTTGCAAAAGCGGGTTGCCGCGGTGAAGAATTGCCGGAGCGTGAAGAAACGCGATCTCAAGCTGAACGACTATCTGCCCAAGATCGAGGTCAATCCGGAGACTTACGTAGTGACGGCGGACGGTGTGCGGTTGACGTGCGAGCCGGCGATCGTGCTTCCGATGGCGCAGCGGTACTTTCTATTTTGATAGGCTGACAAGCATCAAGATACAAGCTGACATGAGAAGTCAAAGCAGTCCATCCGTACCATCATGTCAGCTTGTCAGCCTGTGACTTGTCAGCATGCTTCCATGAACACGCGAGCATTACTCGAAGGACTCCGGTTTACCGACACATTTTTCCCCTCAGGCGGCTATGCTTTTTCGTCGGGATTAGAAGCGGCCGTGCAAGGCGGGGCCGTCAAGGATTCGGATCAACTGGCTCGATATGTCGAAGATCTGTTGCGCGGAGGGATGAGCCGGCGGGAGGCCCTTGCCGCGAAATTGGCGAATCGGGCTGGATTAGTCGGAGAGCTAGGTGCTGCAGTCAGCGTTGACCGCGAGGTCGATTCGACGAAGCTCGGTCGTGAGTCACGTCTGGCCAGTCGCCGGATGGGACGGCAGGTGATCAGGGTTGCGGCGGATCAACTCCAAGGGAAAGCAGTCCTGAGAGATTACCTTGATGCAGTGGAAGCCGACCGAACTCCCGGCCACTTGGCAGTCAGCTTTGGGCTGACACTCGGTGCCTGCGGGTGGAATGAAGAAGAGACCGTCGCTGCCTTCCTGTACCAAACGGCCGTTGGTTTTGTGTCCGCCGCGATGCGGCTGCGTCCCATCGGCCAGCGCGAAGGGCAGCGCCTGCTGGGAGACTGGCTTCCGCTGATCGACCGTATCAGCCGCGAAATGAACACAGATACACGCATGAGTTCCTGGTCGCCGATCCAGGACATTTATGCCATGCGCCATGGCCGATTGGAGTGGAGGCTCTTTCGGTCCTAAGAGCCTATGGCTGATGGCGTATAGCAGAAGGGAAAAGAAGGACTGTTGTTGGCTATCAGCCATCAGCTCTTTGCTTATCCATGCATGAACAAAATCATCAGCACCGTCACGATGACGCGAAACCGACACAAGCGCGAACGAAAGGGATCCCGGTCATCGGTGTGGGGGGGCCGGTAGGGTCAGGCAAGACCGCGCTGGTTGAAGCCCTGTGCCAGAAACTGCGTGATCGATATAGTTTGGCGGCCGTGACCAACGATATTTTCACAAAAATCGATGCGGAAATTCTGACGAAACGTGCCGCATTACCGATTGACCGGATCCTGGGTGTGGAGACCGGCGGTTGTCCTCACACGGCAATCCGGGAGGACGCGTCGCACAACCAGGAAGCCATCGATGAGTTGATTCGCCGGCACCCGGACGTCGAATTGATCTTTCTGGAAAGCGGCGGGGACAATTTGGCAGCGACATTCAGCCCGGAGTTGGTGGACTACGTGATCTATGTGATCGATGTGGCCGGGGGCGACAAGATTCCACGGAAGGGAGGGCCGGGCATTACTCGATCGGATCTCCTGGTCATCAATAAGATGGACTTGGCTCCCTATGTCCGGGCCGACTTGTCCGTGATGGATCGGGACAGCCGCCGCATGCGCGGGGAGCTTCCGTTCGTTTTTACCAATCTTCTGACGGGGGAAGGGCTCGATCGCGTGGTGGATTGGGTGGAGCAACGCCTTCCCCAGCGGACGCGGCACGCTTGATCGCCCCCCCAGTTCTCGTGTCTCGGAAAAGAAAAAGCCCTCAGGATGTCCTGACCGAATTGGTCGGGCGTGCCGGACAGCTTCGGCTTGACTATGGCACGCGCGGCTGCCAGACGGTCATCACCCGCTCGCACTGCACCAGCCCCTGGCATCTGCTGCCGCCGATCTATCTCGATGAGACCGGGGCGGCTTATACGCTCCTGCTGAATCCGTCGGGCGGGCTGGTCGGGGGCGATCATCTCTCCATCGACCTGCGGCTGGATGCGGGTGCGCATGTCCTCATCTCCGCGCCTTCTGCGAATCGTGTCTATCGATCGCGGGGCGAAGTGTCGGTCCAGGAAGTCGAAATTGCGCTAGGTGCCGGCGCGGTCTTGGAGTGGCTGCCGGAACATACGATTCCCTTCGGCGGCTCACGATACCGGCAGACGGTTCATGTTACGCTCGCGCCCGGCGCAACGATTCTTCTGTGGGATGCCGTCGCGTCGGGACGAATCGCCAGAGCGGAACGATGGGCATTTACGAGCCTCGAAAACGAAATTCGAATCACCACGGCGTCGGGAAATTCGATCTTGGAGCGATATGTGCTGGACCCGGCGACCGACCTCGGTCGTATCGGACTGGCCGAGGAATGGGATTATGTTGCTTCGCTTTATGTGGTAAACGATACGGTCTCGTCCGAGACCTGGAGCCGGCTGGAAACGAAGCTCGGTCACATCCTGGACGAACATCCGGAACAGCTGCTGGCCGGGGTATCGACGCCGGCTGTCCCTGGTGTCGGGGTGAAGCTTTTGACTCGAACAGCGCCAGACCTCACCAGGGTGCTTGACGCCATGTGGGCTGCCGCCCGTGCGGAGCTCTGGAATCTGCCTCCGGTCGCTTGGAGAAAGTATTAAGAAGGGTATCGGTGGAAGCTCGCGAAGATAGTTGGCTTCACGCTCTGCAGGGTCCCGAACACAGGATCAGCCGAGCGCGCCGATAAACAGCCCTGGCGAGATTGCAGTGCTGGCGCGCTCCTCAACGCTGATGGCCGCCCGTGGATTGCGGACCTCGAGGACCTCTGGTATATAAGCTAGCTGCTATCTTTCATCTGTTATGATAGGCAAGATTCCTTCAAGAGGGTCTTGTTTAGGATTGACAGGGTACGGTAACATTTTGTATAGGTAATCGGCTTAAAGCCATCCTCGCCGATGTGGCGTTGATCTGGTCAACGAGAAACGCATCAGTCCCCCCCTCCCCTCTTCAAAAGGCGGGGGAATCAAGCAAGGGAAAAGCGAGCTAGGAATCAAGGCGTATCGTTAAT
>JBQTHY010000024.1:0-27493 GCA_052389395.1 Nitrospiraceae bacterium
GTTGCTTGCGCAAGAAGAGATTGGCCATGATCTTGTGGTAATCCATCAGATGGTCTTGCGGTCCTTCGATGGTCGAGAGGACGTCGAATGCTTCGTCCACCATCTCGAGTCGATAGTAGAGCTTGCCCAGATAAAATTGCAGGATAGGGTTTTGCGGGTCCTGCTGCAGCGCTTCTTGATAGACACGGATGATCTCGCTGGGCTCGCCCTGATCCAGGAAGAGTTCCTCCAGGCGATGGAGGATGATGACACTTCTGGTCCTGGTGTAGACTTTCTTCAAAATTTCGACGGCGTCCTTCGTCTTGCCTTCGTGAATCAGAATCTCGCCGAGTCCGATATATGCGGGAAGAAAGCTGCGATCCTTTTTGATCGCACCACGGAAGTATCGCCTGGCCTTGTCAGGGTGTCCGCGCTCTAAAAGCTGTCTGCCCACTTCGTACATACAGCCGACGAGTAACGCCGCTTCAACCTGCTTTTCCGGCTCAGGTAGGTTGGCTTTGAGCAAGCGGTGCTGGATCTCCAGTGCCTCGCTCCATTTTTCCAGGCGGATGTTGAGATCACGCCTCCGGATCAGGGCCGTCAAATTATCGGGCTCGAGCTTCAAAATCTTCTGGAACGCCTGGAGCGCTTCTTCAAACCGCTTGGCTCCTTCGAGATCTTTGCCCAATTCCAGCAAGACTTCGATGTTCCGATCTTCCACGCGATTGGCATGCTGGTGCAGCCGGATCGCTTCGGTGAAATTCTGCTCGGACCGATAGATGTTCCCCAGCCAGAGAAGAGAATCGACGCGATTGGGGTCGATGGCAAGGGCTTTCTCAAAGAGGGTGATGGCCTCCATCGTGCGCTTCGACATGAAGGCATGGGTTCCGTCGCGGTGCAGCGCGTCCACCTTTTCTTTGCGGCGCACCAGCCTATTGCTGCGCCAGTTGAGAATGACGTGGGCAGTCTGTTGCAGGCCGACGAGGAAGGTCACAATGACCGCTCCGACGGCCATGGAAATTAAGACGAGGGTGACTGGGCTGATTTCAAATTCGACCGCCGAACTGGTGCGGACTGTAATGGTGCCTGGATTGAGTTCGCGGAAATAACTATAGAGGAAGACGCCGGCGCTGACGAAAAAGATTGTGATTAGCAGTCTGAACATGCTCTAACCCAGCTTGCGCGCGGTGACCTTCGGTACGATGACCCGTTTCTTGTGAACGATGGTCGGAGCACGCTTGTGGTCGGGAACCTTGACCGGCTTGGCGTCGCTCCAGAGTCGTTCGAGGGCATAGTGTGATCGAGCATCCTGCCGAAAAACATGGGCCACGACATCGCCGAAGTCGAGCAGCACCCACTGTCCGGAAGTCATGCCTTCGATACTCAAGGGCCGTTCGCCTGTCCGGGAAAGCATGCCGTCGACATAGTCAGCGATGGCTCGAGTTTGTCTATCCGATTCCGCCGACCCGATGACCAAGTAATCGGCCACAGAAGTGAGCGGGGCGACGTGGAGGACCTGGACATCGAGGGCCTTTTTGTCGAGCATAGCTCTGGCAACGGCAAGAGCAGTGGCCTTAGATGTGTTTGTGATCGCGGTCCTCCTGATACAAGTGATGGTGCAGTATATAAGATTCAACAGGGGGCGGCAACTCATTTGCCAGTGCTGCCTTGCGCTTGAGTCGCTGCCGGATGTCGGACGCCGAGATTGCAGATGGTGGAAGTGGAAGGCAGATGATCCCTGGGCATGAGGGAATGGCGATGTCCAATCTAGTCATTTTCCCAGCATCAAGCTGAGCGAGGGCGCGGGGATCAAGCGTTGGAAGCATCGAGAGCCTCGCCAGTGACTGGAATGAATGCCCTGGCCGCGAGATGACGACGAATTGGCAGGCATTCAGTAAGGCTTCAGGTTCTTTCCAGGTTGGGAAATCAAGAAACGCATCGAGTCCGATGAGAAAGTACAACTTCGTAGCTGGGCCGTGCTGACGCTGGAGTTCACGGATAGTATCGATGGAGTAGGATTTCCCCCTCCGCTGTACCTCAATGTCCGAGATGTCGAATAACGGGGTGCCGGCGATCGCGAGCCGGACCATTTCATAGCGATCTTTTGCCGGAGCGAGCGGCCAACCTCGTTTGTGAGGGGGTTCGCCAGTGGGAATGAAAAGGATACAGTCGAGCTGGAGCCGTTCACGCACCTGACTTGCAATGGTTAGGTGACCATTATGAATGGGGTTAAAACTGCCGCCGAGTAGGCCGAGGCGTTTGAATTTCAGTTCTGAGTGTTGAGTGTTGAGTGCTGAGTTTTCGGATTCTAACGAACTCATAACTCAAAACTCACGACTCAACACTCAAAGAATAACTAAGTTGTCCCGGTGGATGACTTCCTCGTATTCCTGCGGCCCGATCTGTTGTTGTATGTCTCGTGTTTTGAGCCCTTTCATGCGACTCAGGAGGTCGGATGAAAAATTCACGAGGCCTTTAGCGAATTCTTTCCCATCAGTATCCAGGCAACTCACCGGATCACCGGCTTCAAACTGCCCCGTTACACCGACGATGCCGGAGGCGAGGAGGCTCTTGCCTCGCTTCGTCAAAGCGTCCACGGCTCCCTGATCGAGGCGCACGTGTCCGCGCGGGCGAAGGGTGAAGGCAATCCAATGTTTACGGCTGTTCAAACGACGCTCTCGCGCGAGAAAGAGGCTTCCGCCCGGCCCGCCTGCGAGCACGCTCGGGAGGAGCCCGGCCCGTTCGCCGCTTACAATCAGGGTGGAGATACCGTACTCGCCGACCCTCTTCGCGGCACGCACTTTTGTCGCCATACCGCCGGTGCCCTCGAATGTGTTGGACACACCAGCCCGGCGTTCGACGTCCTCGGTAATTTCCGGAATGAGGGAAATGAGCTCGGCTGACGGATTCTTGCGTGGATCTTCCGTGTAGAGTCCATCAACATCGGACAGAATCACGAGGAGATCTGCATCGGCCAAATGGGCGACCTCGCTCGCAAGGCTGTCGTTGTCGCCGACCCGGATTTCCTCTACGGCTACGGTATCGTTCTCGTTGATGATCGGCAGTACACCGAATCCGATGAGCGCCGTGAGGGTATAGCGGGCATTCAGAAACCGCCGACGATCTGCCAGGTCCTGGTGCGTGAGGAGGATCTGCGCGACCTGAATGCCGAGCCGCTCAAAGGCTTTTTCATAGGCCCACATGAGGCGGCTCTGTCCCACGGCAGCCGCAGCCTGCTTGACCGGCAGACTTTTGGGGTACTCCTTGAGTTCTAGCTTCTTGATGCCGGAGATGATTGCACCGGAGGATACGACCAACACTTCTCGACCGCTCACTCGGAGCGTCGCGATCTCATCGGCCAGGCGTTCGATTTGATCGGGACGCAGTCCTGTCGCGCGCGAGGCGATAAGACTGCTGCCGATCTTGACGACGATCCGTTTCGCGCGGGTTAAGAGGTTGTTTCGCATGGCGTCTTCCGTAAACTTTCCACCCGCTTTCCGACGAAAGCGACCAACTCATCGAGCCCGTCTCTGGTGACTGCAGAAATCGGGAGACACTTGTACTTTCGTCGCCGGCAGTAGGACTGAAGTTGTGAGAGCCGGTAGCTGTTCCCGCTTATGTCGGTCTTCGTCGCCACGATGGCGAATGGACGGCTGTTCAGCGTCTCGTCATAGGCGGCGAGTTCCTGCCGCATAATCTCGAAGCTTTCCACCGGCTCCTCGAGCGCCCATTCTGAGACGTCGATCAAGTGGAGCAGGAACGTCGTGCGTTCGATATGACGGAGAAACTGAAATCCGAGGCCCTTCCCTTCGTGAGCGCCCTCGATCAGGCCGGGAATATCGGCCACGACGAAGCTGCGGTGTGAACCCCACCGCACGACGCCGAGGTTCGGGATCAGTGTGGTGAAGGGATAATCAGCGATTTTCGGGCGGGCCGCTGAGATTGCGGCTATGAGCGTAGATTTGCCGGCGTTCGGAAATCCGACCAGTCCGACATCGGCCAGGAGTTTGAGCTCGAGCCGAAGAGTTCGTGCTTCGCCCTCAGCTCCGTGGGTAAATTGCGTCGGGACTCGATTGGTGGAACTTGCGAAGTTGCTGTTGCCTCGACCGCCTCGTCCTCCGCGCGCTATGACGACCGTTTCGCTGTCGGCGACGAGATCGGCAAGCACTTCTCCAGTCGTGTCATCGAAGACAACGGTGCCCACCGGGAGGGTGACGATCACGTCTTCCCCTGTGCGTCCGGTACAGTTGGAGCCGCCGCCCGGACGGCCGTCTTCCGCCTCAAAGTGCTTCTGATAGCGGAAGTCGAGGAGTGTCGTGAGCCGCTGGGAGGCTGCAAGTATGACGTTGCCGCCGTTTCCACCGTCTCCTCCATCGGGGCCCCCGCGGGGAACGAACATCTCCCGTCGGAAACTGCAGATGCCGTCCCCGCCGCGACCGGCTTTTACCGTGATCCGTACTTCGTCGACAAACATGACCTGCCTTCAAAGTCGAGACAAAGATACTCAGCTCAGGTGATGAGTATACCCGACGCTGCCTCCGACGGGGGAGAGAAATCTCGCGTTATCTCGACCTATTCGATGAGTGCGGGTGAAAGGAGAAATCAGGACTTGGCTGGGGAAGGGTACACGCTGACTTTTCGTCTGGCGTGCCCACCTTCGAACTTCACCACGCCGGTCACCCGTGCGAACAAGGTGTGATCTCTGCCGAGATCAACATTGAAGCCAGGAAAAAACTTCGTGCCGCGTTGGCGGACGATGATGCTGCCGGCATTGACGGTTTCACCGCTATAGGCCTTCACGCCCAAATATTGGGGATTACTATCCCGACCATTACGCGACGATCCGCCGCCTTTGTTTGTTGCCATGGAGAGTCCTTCTTCTGCCTGCTAGGTCGTTGCAATGCCCGTCACGAGGAGCTTCGTGAAGCCCTGACGATGACCGCGCGTCCGGCGGTAGTTCTTGCGGCGTTTTTTCTTGAAGACGGTGATGGACCTCGTGCGCCCATGCCGCACGATTTCAGCGGTCACCTTAGCCCCTTTGACGAGAGGCTGTCCGATGACCAGGCCGGCGTCTCCGTGAACCAGCCGAACTCGGTCCAATTCAATCAAGGCGCCGACGTTTCCCGGCAAACTTTCGACTTGGATTGTCGAGCCAGCCTCGACCCGATACTGCTTTCCACCCGTTTCAACGATCGCATACATGTGTCATTTTCTCCACACCGGAATGATCCATCTAACATAGCGGTTCCTGGGGTGTCAAGAAACGCCTTAGATGTTCGTTGAATTGGCCGGTAGCTGCATGGCGGCGCCTTCCGACTTACAGTCCCCCTCTTTCGGGGGCTAGAAGAGGGACGTCAAATGAACGTATGGTTGGCAGCCTGCGGTTAAAACCCTTCAGGGAGCCGCGTCCCAGGCATCAACTAAGGCGCTATGATAGGATCGAGCTATGCCTCCAGCAAGTAAGTTTGTGATCCGCACGTACTATCGAATTCCTGTTCGCTGCACGTTGTACTACATGGGTGGAGAGTTTCTCGGAAAGGGGACGGTGATGAACCTGTCTCGTAGCGGGTTTCGAGTACTCGGCGACCACCAGGTCGTCCCGGGGATGGAACTTATCGTACGGTTGTCTCTTCCCGACAAGGATGACCCGGTGGAAATTCAGCGGGTGGTCGTTCGCTGGGTCCGTGGGTTGCTGTTCGGGGCCAAAGTGGTGAGGATGAGTCCGGAAGGTGAGGATCGAGTAGGAACTTTTCTGAGCGCCCGCCTGCGAGCCTATTGCGCTTCGTCGTAAACTTTTCCATGCTCGCCTCGTGAACGCCGGTGCAATGCCATGCCGGCCTGTTGCTTGACGCATCTCTAGCCTCACGTTATAGTTTCCCAACATTGAATTTCAATTCTGATTCAGGGCCTCACTGCGGTTGCTCCCGATGTTGGAACCGGTCGACAAAATATGGATGGACGGCAAGTTTGTCTCCTGGGGGGATGCCAATGTCCATATCCTCACCCACTCGCTGCACTATGGCTTGGCGGTGTTTGAGGGAATTCGCTGCTACAAGGGCAAGGCCGGGTCTGCGATCTTCCGTCTCCAGGAGCATGTCGATCGGTTGTTTGACTCTGCGCACATCGGCATGTTGGCGATGCCCTATGACAAAAAGCACATCGCAGAAGCCATTGTCGAAACTGTTCGCATTAATCGACTGGACGCCTGCTATATTCGCCCGCTGGTCTACATCGGTTATGGGGCGATGGGAGTGCATCCCGGCAATAATCCAATCCGTGTAGCCATCGCGGCGTGGAAGTGGGGCGCGTACTTAGGAGATGAGGCCTTGACAAACGGGATGCGCGCCTGCGTTTCCTCGTTCAGCCGGCACCACGTGAACGTCTCTATGACTAAGGGAAAAATATCGGGCTACTACGTGAACTCGATCATGGCGAAGCGAGAAGCGAAGGCGGACGGATATGACGAAGCGATCCTGCTCGATCCCGAAGGCTATGTCTCCGAGGGAACGGGGGAGAATATCTTCATCGTTCGCCGGGGGAGATTACAGACGACGCCGTTGACGTCGGTTCTGGAAGGGATTACCAGAAACTCCGTGATCGAGCTGGCCCGGGAACGGAAGATTGCGGTGGCTGAAGAACGATTCACACGCGATGAAATGTATATCGCTGACGAAGTGTTTGTGACAGGGACTGCCGCGGAATTGACTCCCGTCCGAGAAATCGATAACCGCCGAATCGGAACCGGCAAGCCCGGTCCGATTACACTCGCTCTCCAGAAAGCCTTCTTCTCAATCGTGCGCGGGGAAGATCCTGCGCATGAGTCGTGGCTCACCCGCGTATAAGGAACGCCCCTCCGGATCGGCTGGATCGACGCGCGACAAGTAGATCAGCCTAGAGTCGGCCTTGGATTAGTGGCCGGCGGGGGCAGGGTCGTCTGATGGATGGGGTTCCGTCGACGGCTGAGCTGGTGCTGCAGGAGCTGCTGGTCCGCTCTTCTGCTCGAGGTCAATGACAGTCGAAGCAAAGTTCCGCTGCTTGGCCAAAATGGCGAGACTGAATGACGTCAGCATGAAGACTGCGGCCACGACGACTGTAAACTTGCTCAGGAAGTTCGCCGGGCCACGGCTCCCGAAGACGGTTTGGCTTGAGCCGCCGAATGCTGCGCCGATCTCGGCGCCCTTTCCCGACTGGAGGAGAATCGCCCCAATCATAAGAAAGCAGACGAACACGTGAAGGATAATGACTAAGGTATAGAGCATCAGCCGTTAGACTCCGATCGATGCAGCAACCGAGACGATTCTAGCAAAGGAGTCGAGCTCAAGACAAGCTCCGCCGACCAGTGCGCCATCGATCTGGTCCGATTTCAACAATGATTCGATGTTCTGAGGTGTCACACTGCCTCCGTACACAATCCTCATTGTGTTCGCGGTGTCAGGGGACCACGTGCTCGCAAGGAACTCTCGGATCACACGGTGGGCATCGACGGCTTGATCCCTTGTGGCTGCTTTTCCGGTCCCGATAGCCCAAACCGGTTCATAGGCAATGGCGATTGCGGCCATGGCTTGGGAGGCAAGTTCCGCGAGGCTTCCCCTTAGTTGTTTCGTAAGCACTCCGTCCGTCTTCCCCCTTTCTCGCTGGGCTAAGGATTCCCCGACACACAGAATGGGCCTGAGTCCATGGTGGAGGGCGGCCTTGATTTTCTTGTGAATCCCGTCGTCCTGCTCACCGAAGAGGGTGCGCCGTTCCGAATGGCCAAGGATGACATAACGACAACCGAGATCTTTGAGCATCGGCGCGGAGACTTCTCCCGTGTAGGCCCCGTGATCTTCCCAGAACAGATTTTGCGCGCCGAGTTGAATCGGGGAGGAGGGGCCGAGCGCGGCGCGGACCGATTCCAGCGCGGTGAACGGGGGAGCGACGACCAGTTCAACTGAAGACGAAACAGGGAGTCGCCTTGCGAGTTCGCGAACGAAGGTTGCCGCCTCCGAGGCGGTCTTGTTCATTTTCCAGTTGCCGACAATGAGGGTTCTACGCACGGCGTCTTCTGCTCGGTCTACGTTGAGGATGTTGCAAAAGCCCTCCAGCGTCGTTCTCGCATCGCTTAAGGCCTCAACGTACGAAGGAGATCACTGGAGGCAAAGTACCTATCCGCTCGCATGTGAGCGAAGCGAGCGGATCAAGCGAAGCTTGGTATGTACCTCCTCGGCCTTTCACTCGCTGCGGCCTTGCTGGGCGGGCTTTTCTATCATCCTCCAGGTTCGTCCTGCTCCCGCTGTCTCCTCCAAGGAATTCGTGAATCCCTGGGCCGATGACAGCTTTGCAACAGTCTCACATTGGAGCGGAGGAGGGACGGCTAGTCTGCGCGATCAGGCAACGCTGCCAAGGCGGGAAGCTGCTTGCCCTCGAGTAATTCCAAGGCGGCTCCGCCGCCGGTCGAGATGAAAGAAATATTCTCTGATTCGGCGGCTCGATGTACGGCCAGAGCCGTTTCGCCGCCGCCAACGATCGTGAGAGCGTAAGCATCGGCAATCGCGTGGGCCATCGCGAGTGTGCCTCTGGCGTAGGCATCGATTTCAAATACACCCATCGGTCCGTTCCACAGAATTGTCTTCGCGTTCTGGACTGCTTCGTTGAATAGTTTTACGGAGGCTGGGCCAATGTCGAGGCCGTACCACCCTTTCGGAATTTCCTGGACCGGGACGATTTTCGTTTCCGACCCAGGCTCGCGGCTGGCCGCGACGACACAATCGACCGGCAGGTAGAATTTTACGCCGCGGGAAAGGGCATGGTCCTCAATGCCTTTGGCGAAGTCTAACATGTTATTTTCGACCAGCGAGTTGCCGATTTCCATCCCCTTCGCTTTCAAGAAGGTAAAAGCCATGCCGCCGCCGATGATAACCTTGTCGACGCGCTTCCCAAGATTTTCGATCACACCGATCTTGCCGGACACTTTCGCACCGCCGAGGATGGCCACGAACGGACGGACGGGATTGGCGACGGCGCCTTCGAGATACTCGATCTCCTTCTTGAGCAGCGCGCCCGCAACAGCATCTTTAATGAACTTGGTAATGCCGACGGTCGATGCATGGGCTCGATGCGCGGCGCCAAAGGCATCGTTGATAAAGACATCACCGAGCGAGGCAAGGGCTTTGGCGAAGGCGGCATCGTTTTGTTCTTCGCCGGGGTGAAAGCGGAGGTTTTCCAGCAGGAGCACGTCGCCGGCGTTCATCTTCGCGACGAGCTTCTCGACAGCCGGGCCGACGCAATCCGGCGCAAAAATCACTTCCTTCCCCAGCAGGCGCCCGAGCCGCTTCGCAACCGGTGCCAGGCTGTACCTGGAGTCGAAGACGCCCTTCGGTCGACCCAGGTGTGAGCAGAGAATGACTTTCGCGCCTTCGTCCACCACGCGATTGATGGTCGGCAGCGTGGAGCGGATGCGGGTATCGTCGGTAATTTGGAGCGATTCGTCGAGTGGAATGTTGAAGTCGGCGCGGATGATCACCCGTTTGCCACGGAGTCGCACATCGTCGATCGTCTTCTTGTGCAAGTTCATGGACGCGCCTTCATGGTTCTCCCAACCTGATGATTAGGATGATTAGAAAAAGGTGAAATTGACTTGCTCATCGTGGCGTCCAGGGTTCAGTGGACGCCGGATCTTCCAGCCAGCAACTTGATCAAGTCGCGGACTCGGCATGAATAGCCCCACTCATTGTCGTACCATGCCGTGACTTTGACCAAACGTTTGTCGACGACGTTGGTCAACGGGGCATCGACGGTGGCTGAGTGATCGTCTCCTTTCTGGTCAACCGAGACGATAGGATCTTCTGAGTATTTGAGGATACCCTTGAGCGGGCCGTCCGCAGCCTTCTTGAACGCCGCATTCACCGCCGCGACATCGCAATCTTTTTCAGTTTCCACTGTGAGATCGACCAGCGACACGTTTGGCGTCGGGACGCGGATGGCGAGCCCATCCAATTTACCCTTGAGTGCGGGGATGACAAGATGCAGGGCCTTAGCTGCGCCGGTGCTCGTTGGAATCATCGACATTGCGGCTGCGCGTGCGCGCCGAAGGTCTTTGTGGGGAAGGTCCAATAACTGCTGATCGTTCGTGTAGGAATGGATGGTCGTCATAATCCCGTGCTTGATGCCGAAAGTTTCCAACAGGACTTTAGCGACCGGCGCCAGGCAGTTCGTCGTGCAAGATGCGTTGGAGACAATATGATGCGATTTTGGATCAAACTTGTCTTCGTTCACGCCCAGCACGATCGTTACATCCGGGTCCTTGGCCGGCGCCGAGATAATGACTTGCTTGGCGCCGGCCGAGAGGTGCTTTCCTGCCCCTTCCCGATCTGTAAATCGACCAGTTGATTCAATGACGACATCGATGTTGAGGGATTTCCACGGCAATTCTTTGGGATCTTTGATCGCGAGTACTTTGATGGGTTTCCCATCGACGAGAATCTGGTCTTCCTTGGCTTCGTCTCTTGCCTTTTGGGTGCCATGGACAGAGTCATACTTGAGCAGATATGCGAGGGTCTTAGCATCCGTCAAGTCGTTGACGGCGACAAACTCGAGGTCTGGATCATTCATGGAAGCGCGCAGCACATTGCGGCCGATGCGCCCGAAGCCGTTGATACCGATCCGAATGGCCATAGCGAATAGACCTCACATAAAAAACAAGCCGGTTGAACGCAACCGGCAGCATGGATCGCGATACTATCGATGCCCTTCTACCCTTGTCAAGTCATACCAAGGAGGTATGACGCCTGCAATATACTTGCAAACACGAGCGAATCAATTCCGCAGTTGGTGACGGAGTGGAGCGTAAAATGCGAGGCAGACTCTGCCTTGCTTCTAGCCTCGGCTGTTGGCTAGAGTTCAGAATCGGTCCACGGGTTTTGCGAGTCTCTGATGGACGAGACCCTACCAGACAAGGCCGCGCAGGCGCTCGAGTGGCCTCGCTTGCTCGAATTGCTGGCGCAGGAGGCACAGTCGACGATGGGGGCGGCTCGATGCCGCTCCCTTTCGCTGGCAAGTGAGTTGGCCGTCGCACGCGTTCGCCAACTGGAAACGACCGAAATGGTGAGGCTACTGGAAGGGAGTGAGCCAGTACCGGCACTGTCCTTCCCCGATATTCGTGTCTCGCTGATTCGTGCGACCAAGGGAGGGATGCTTGAAGCCCATGAGTTGAGAGATTGCGCGATTAGCTTGGCGATGATGGAAGATGTTGAGCGGTACATTACCTGCCATCACGCTGGGGCTCAGGGGCTCGCACAGGTCGTGGCGCCGCTCCACTTCGTCAGGGAACTACGGTCGATCAAACTGGCGATCGATGTCGCGATTCATCCAGATGGGTCCATTAGGGAATCGGCCACGCCTGAATTGCGACGCCTCACCGACCATGCACAGGGGTTGAAAAAGGAGATACGGCAGCATCTCGATCATATCCTGCATTCGCGTCGGTATGAGGAGATCTTGCAAGAGTCCTATTTCGCGCAACGTGAAGGGCGGTACGTCGTGCCGGTGAAGGCTGAGATGCGAGGCAGGATTCCCGGTATCGTCCATGATGTCTCAGCCAGCGGGGCGACCGTGTTTCTCGAGCCGCGTGAGCTGGTCGAGTTGAACAATTCGATCAAAGTGGCGGACTTGGAGATCGAGCGGGAAGTCCGGCGCATTTTACGCGAACTCACAGCGCTGGTAGCGTCTAAAGCAGCAGAAATAGGCCAGGGGATTGAAGCGATGGCAGAATTCGACGGCATCAGGGCGAAGGCCATGCTGAGTCGTCGGCTGAGATCCAATCCTGTGACGTTGAATGACCAAGGCCGCGTGGTGTTGAAACAGGCACGGCATCCGCTTCTCATGATTGCAAGAGACCAGGTCGTTCCGAACGATATTGAGGTGGATGAGACGATTCGGGTGCTCGTGATCTCGGGTCCCAATACCGGAGGTAAAACGGTCACGCTCAAAATTGTTGGGCTCTATGCGCTTATGGTGCGGACCGGGCTCCATCTGCCCTGTGCGCCGGAGTCCGAGATGGCGCTCTTCACGCATCTCTATGCTGATATCGGGGATGCGCAGGATTTGAGCCGAGATCTCTCCAGCTTTTCCGCGCACATGACACAAATGGTCCGGCTCCTTTCTGAGACCGCTGCTCGGTCGAGTTCTGATGAGCCGTCCGCCCCTCGATCACTCGTGCTCCTCGATGAGCCGGTGAATTCAACCGATCCGCAGGAAGGCTCAGCGTTGGCTGAGGCGTTGTTGTGCCGTTTGGCCTCGCTCAACATGAAGGTGGTGGCAACAACGCACTATGGCCCGCTCAAGGAACTGGCGCAGACCACGCCCGGTTTTGCCAATGCCAGTGTCGAATTTGATGTGGCGCATTTGGCGCCTACCTATCGATTGTTCATGGGAATTCCCGGCGGCTCTTCTGCCTTGGAGATTGCAGGCCGTCTTGGAATGGAAGCGGCCATCTTGACCGATGCTCGGAAGCGCTTGCGCCGTGAAGATCGCCGACTGGAAGACCTCATGGCTGATTTGCAGCAAAAGCGACGCCAGTTGGCCGAGGATACAGAGCGGGCGCGGCAGGCCAGAATCGAAGCCGAACGGGCGGCCGGTCAAGCGAGAGCGTTGCAAGCACGACAGGAGGAAGCCGAGCAGGAGGCCCGCAAGGGGCTGAAGAAGAAATTGGGCGAACAGTTTCAGCGGGCGCGGGCCGAAGTGCAAGCGACAGTGGACATCTTCAAACGCGAGCAGAAGCTCATCAAGGCGAAGGAGACCAAGCAGCGGCTGCTAGAACTGGAGCGGCAGGCCAGGTCAGAGTTGGCTCCCGTTGATGAGCCCATACCCGTTGAACGGTTGGGAATCGGCTCGACGGTTGAGATCGCGGGACTCGGTATGAATGGCACGTTGCTTGAGTCCCCGCAAGGGAAAAAACGGGTCAGGGTAAAAGTCGGTGAGGGTGAGGTCTTGGCCACGGTTGCACACCTGATCGGGTTGGCGCTGGCGAGCGAAGAAACGGTTCAGCTTCCACCGGCTTCTTCGAGCGGAGTTCGGACGGGGCGAGGTTCGCAGATCGGTGGAGACGAGCAGACCCTGGTCGATGTCCGCGGGCAGGCGGCAGACGAGGCGATCGATCATGTCGTGGCCGCGTTGGATCAGGCCACTCTTAGTGGAGCGCCGTTCCTCCGCATCATTCACGGCCATGGAACGGGTCGGCTCAAATCCGCATTGCGCGAGTATCTGAAAGATTCACCCTATGTGGAGGAATTTCGCCCTGGCGATCGGGCCGAAGGGGGGGATGGAGTCACGGTCGCACGGTTACGCTAATTTGCAGTGTCGTTCGTGAAGCGTGAAGCGTCCGACTTTCGGAAGGAGATAAATGCAGGATTCGTAAGAACATCGTTCATAAAATCCCGCACAGTCGGCCAAAAGGAATCAAAAGCGCGCAAAACCATCCTATTTCCATCCAGAGCAGAGTCAAAACTACGAACGGTTTTGACGGTAAAGGGCGGTTGCGTACCGACGGATAATTCCATTTCTATGGTCCATGAAGCAGAAAAGACACCGCAACTCACGTCAACATTTTTGAGTGTTCCATTTAATTCCATTTGTCCTTCACTTGGATTGACTTCAGCTATGGTCAGTTCCTTATCAAAGGCATAAGGAATGTACGAGGCAAATGTGGCGCTACCTTGGGGGCTAATTTGATAGAGACGGCAAGATACCGTCCTTTGATCGCCTAGAAATTGACCAAGCTTGATACTCTTGAAAATTGATCGGAGTGCAGTTGCATTGCTGCCAGTGGCGAAATAACCAGATAATTGCCCAGAGTGACTCCATAACTTACCGGAAGCGTCCACAGCGTTCACGGCAGCTATCGCGGCGGAGAGGGCCTGGACGGCGCATCCAGACATTGTGCCCAGCAATAACGAAATACCGATTGCAGAAACAGTGGTTACAAGTGGTCGAATCATCGGTGATAGCGTGATGACCAGCCTCCTGGGACTGTTCAGGTCACAAGGGGCAGGGTCAGTTCTTGAGTTAGGCCCGGCTGGCTTCGAGGCAATCCATTTGGTCGATTTGAAAAAATGATAGTCGCATCAGGCGCCACATTTCCTTAAATTCATCCCTGAACTCATCACGCAAACCTTGTAGCTCATGCCGAATCGTGGCATGCCCCTCGGCGATTTGTCGGATGTCGCTTCGGAGAGATTCGGCGACGACGCCACAGTGGCGTTTGATTTCTTCTATCTCCTCCCTGTTCATAGACGCCGCTATAGATAGATCTCTTCAAAAATGCAACGGCGATTTTGCTGCTCCTATTGAAGATGGTGTTTCGCCATGCGATAGCGCAGCGTGTTGCGCGTGATCTTCAGGAGGCGGCTTGCTTCAGAGACGTTGCCTGATGCTTTGCGGAGCGCTTCCTCCAGCATCTTCTTTTCCACCTCTTGGAACGACAGCCCGAAAGCAAGAAGGGAAGGCTTGACATCCTGGCTTGGTTGATCTGCGCGGGGAAGGCGTTGAACAGATGAAGGCAGATGGTTTGGCAGGATGACCTCTTCTTTGCACGTGATGGTCAGCCATTCCACGACATTGTGCAGCTCCCGGACGTTGCCTGGCCAGTCGTGACGCTGAAGAACGGCAAGGGCTGCTGGCGCGATGGCCTTGATGCGACAACCACGTTCCTGTCTGGATCGTTCTAGAAAGATCTGCAGAATCGGCTCAATGTCTTCAGGCCGTTCACGCAAGGGCGGGATGCGCAGTTGGTACACGTTGAGTCGATAGTACAGATCGAGGCGGAATCGGCCGGTCTTGATATGGGCGAGGAGATCTTCGTTTGTGGCGGCGATCACGCGAATATTCACCTTGTAGCTGTGCGTATCACCCAGCGGCTCGACGGTGTGATCTTCCAACACGCGCAACAGTTTGCCTTGAGCTGCCGCACTCATCTCTCCGATTTCGTCGAGAAAGAGAGTTCCGCCTTCGGCCAATTGAAATCGGCCCGGCTTCGCGTGTTTAGCGTCCGTAAACGCCCCTTGTTGGTAACCAAATAACTCCGCTTCTAACAGATTCTCGGGAATGCCAGCACAATTCACCGCAATCAACGGGCCGCCTGATCGCAGGCTTGTCGCGTGGATCGCTTGCGCGAATAATTCCTTACCCGTTCCGCTTTCACCGGTGATGAGCACAGTCGCATCAGTCAGCGCCACTTCTCTGGCTAGGTGCTTCATAAGATTCATCTGCGGCGAAACGCTGATGATGTGGGCAAACCGATCGCGAGGCGAAGAGAGCGTGACAGCCGGCATGGGGTGCTGAACCAGCTGAGCAATGGCCGCGCGGAGCTCCTGCAAAGGAATCGGCTTAATCAGATAATCCGCGGCGCCGGCCCGCATGATCTTGACAGCATCTTTGACGGAATGGCGTTCGCCTATGGCGAGAACAGGAGTGGAAGCATGAGTCTGACGAGCGTACTCAAGAAGAGGTGTCAGGGCATGGGGAGTGCCTTCGCAGATCACAAGCGCCGGGGAGAACTCCTCCCAAAGGCGGAGCCCCTCGGAGATGGTGTGCGCTGTGTGAATGGTCGTGTGAGGAGGAGCAGCAGCTTCCAGAAGCGGCCTGGTATGAGGGTCCGTCGAGATGAGCAGGAAGGTCGGACGGATCAGTCGAGTACTCATTCTTCAGGGCTCCTCTCAATCCATCGAAGAACTGCTTAGAGCCTACTCTTCTTCCCGTGTGGAATGAAAGGGGGACGCTTCTTAGGTGGAAAGGGGTACGGTGCCGAGACGATACCGTGCCTCGGCTCGTTCCTGGTTCCGCTTCGCCATCGCGACGTTGCGCAGGAGTCCAGCATGTTTCGCTCGCCTGATCGGGCTCTGTCTAAACGAGGTCGTAAAGGTCGATTCGTCCATCTGGGCGAGCGTATCCAGACGGGGCGCGAGCGTGAGGGGTGTCGGTTGGAAGGTCGGTTCTCGGGTGGGGTCGGCTCGCAGGTTGAATGGACACACATCAAGACAATCGTCACACCCAAAGATCTTGTTTCCCAGGCGTGACTGTAACTCCTCTGGGATGGCGGTTTGATCCCCGCGCAGCTCGATGGTGAGATAGGAAATGCAGCGGGTGGCATCGACAACATAGGGCTCGACGATCGCCTTGGTCGGGCAGGCTTGAATACAGAGCGTACAACTGCCACAGAGATCGGTGGCCGGCTCGTCGGGCTCCAGATCCAACGTGGTCAGAATTTCGCCCAGCAATAGCCAGGAGCCATACTCGTCTGAGACAAGATTGGAATGTTTGCCGATCCAGCCGAGACCCGCTTGTTCAGCCCAGACTTTCTCCATAATGGGGCCGGTATCGACGTAACAGCGGGTCTCGGCTTCCGGCGCCATGCGGCGAATCCCATGATCGAGTTGCTTTAACCGATCACCGACGACCTTGTGATAGTCCTTCCCCCAGGCGTACCGAGCGATGCGGCCATAACCCGTTCGTTCATCGGCGCGATGCTCGGTCAGGTAGTTGACTGCGACCGAGATAATCGATCGGCATTCAGGAAGGATTTTCCGGGGATCGGCGCGCTTCTCCGGCCGCTGCCCCATCCATGCCATCGTACCGTGGAACCCGCGTTCGAGCCACTGTGTGAGGCGTGCGAAACGCGTGTGTTGCCGTGGAGAGGCAGGAGCGTCGACGCGCGCAATGCCGACCGCATCGAATCCTAACGCGCGGGCTTCTTGTTTGATCGCCCCGGAGAGGGTCCTATGGAGCATGAGTTGCTGCCCAGGAGAACAACGTAGACTGATGCTAGCACAGTCTCTTCTCTTGCGGCCACCGGAGGGTCCGCGTAAAATCCTCCCGGTAAGGCGGCACTCGAAACCACGGAGGCTCCATGCTCGCGACCCGGATCAAGCAAAAAGAAGGCACGTTCTATTTTATCGCCTACAAGGCCACCGATTTATTGGAGAAAGTTCGGTTTACAAGCCGGTACTATTTCGAAGGCGAAGAAATTGCGCAAGGCAGGATCTCAGAACACGACGAGATGGCACAGTTCATCGCCGGTATTGAGCGGAGCGAGAAGGGCTTCCAGCGCGTGTTGAACCGGCAGAAGATCAAACAGATCGTCAATTTTTATGAAACCGTCGTCGCGCAGCCGATGATTCCAGGCACCGTGTTGCTCTTCACCGATGAAATCCTCCGCTTTCAAAAAGCCGGCGACTCGGACTCTATTGGCCATCTGAGCGAGCCGAAGGGGAAGTATCTGGTGATCGACGGGCAGCACCGGCTGGCCGGGCTCCATTTTTTTCGTGAGAAACACGCGGATCAGATCGAGCAGGTAGAAGTGCCTTGCGTGCTGTTTGACGGACGGAGCGGAGACTTTGCGACGGAAATGTTCGTCATCATCAACTCCACCCACACGCGGATCAACCGGTCGCATTTGGTGGACCTCTATGAAAAGGTGTCGTGGGAGAGCCAGGAGAAGAAATTCGCGGCGAAGGTGGTTAATCTTCTGTATGGCGAAGACGACTCGCCGTTGCAGTACAAGATCAACCGCCTGGGCGGGCGGAGCAAACAGGAAAAGTGGATTCTTCAGTCTGAAATCTTCAACGAGTTGCTCAAGGTGGTGATGGCCCACAAGCGGTGGATGGAATCGCACCTTGGAATGAAGGCCGATCGCTGCTACGCGCTGGTGCGCGATTATCTCAAGGGGGCGAAAGAGGTAATGAGTGAGGTCTGGGGCAACAACGAGCGCTACACGTTCACGCGCGATGTCACATTGAAGGCCCTGATCCGTGTGTTGGACGATCTGGTCGTCGATCGGAAGCTAATGAGTGACTGGGATGAGCAGCGGTCGCACAAACCATTCGCCGATATCCTCAAGCCTTGGGCTTCGCTGGCCAAGGAATTCCGAGCCGACGGGTTTTACGAACGCTTCCCTGCCAAGGGGCAGCTGGAGCGTGTCCGGCGAGTTCACCAGCGGCTGCTCGATGCGATCGTGGGCTAGGGCTAGATGGGTCGGTTTGACCTTGATCTCGGTCTGGCTCGGCACGCTGCTTTGGACCGGTCTTTCCTACGCTGCTGTTGCGGACGAGGCCAATCGCCTGGATGTGCAGACTGATCCGGGGGGCGGCGTACGAGCGACAGCGCGAGTCGTTTTTCCTGCCAAGCCGGACGTGATTCTGCGGATTCTCACGGACTACCTCAAGTGGCCGGAACTGTTCGACACGAAGATGAGAGTGGCGAATTTGTCGATCGACCGGGGTATCGCGACGACCGACTTGCGCATCTCCCATCTGTTGCTTCCCGGTGAACGGCGGTTGGTGAGCGAGTCGAGGACGTTGGCCGACGGCGGACTGGTGACGGATCTCAAGGGGGGAGATTTTAAGCGATACCATCGTGTCTGGAAGCTCGCGCCGATGGACAACGGGAGTCGAACAATCGCGGAGTTTGAGTTGATCGTGGAGATCGAAACCATGCTGCCGGACTGGCTGGTGGCGTTCGCCATGCGGCGCGAATTGGAGACGCACTTTCGAATCGTACGAGAAAAGGCGCTGCAGAAGTCTAGGAGGGGAAACTGAACTCACTCAACTCGGCCTTGTCGATTCCTTGCTTCATCAGGCCGGTGATATCGAAGCCGCGCTCGATCTTGCGGATATGGTCGAGGCGCGTCTTCGTGCTGGGGTGGGCCGGCACAAATAGCTTGCAACAGTCCTGGTCCGGCTCGATGGATATGTCGAAGGTACCGATGCGCTGCGATTCGGCGGTGATTTCGACCTTGTCCATGCCAATAAGCGGCCGGAGAATGGGCAATTCCACCGCTTCCGACACGACCGTCAAATTTTCAGGTGTCTGCGACGCGACCTGACCGAGACTGTCTCCTGTGGTAAGAGCCCAGCATTCTTCGCGGCGGGCCAACTCCTCCGCGATGCGGACCATCATGCGCCGATACAGGATGACACGGAAGGGTTCGGGCGTAGCGGTAATGATTTCGCGCTGAATCTCGCCGAAGGGAATCACGTAGAGCCGAGAGGCGTACTGATAACCAGTGAGCAAGCTCACAATCTCCCGGACCTTGTCTTCCGATGCCCGACTCACCAGTGGGCGCCCGGAAAAGTGGACAAAGGTGGCGGTACAGCCCCGCTTCATCATGCGGTAGGCCGCGACCGGCGAATCGATGCCTCCCGAAATCAGACAGGCAACCTTCCCGCTCACTCCCGCCGGCATGCCGCCGGGACCAGAGCGCTTCTCGACTGCAAAGTGCGCTTCCCGTGTGAGCAACTCGACATAGAGCGTCAAATCGGGATGGGATAGATCCACGGCGCAACCGGTGATGGTTTGGATATGTGCACCCAGCGCTCGTTCGACGTCCATTGATGTGAGCGCGAGACGCTTCTCTGCCCGCTTGGCGGACACGCGGAACGAGCGAAACGAACGCTCTCGAAGCGCTTTCGCGGCGCCGTCCTTGAGCGGAGTCAGGTCCGGTTGCTTGAAATTCAGCGGGACGGACTGTGTCAGTAGGAAGTTCGTCACGCCGAACACGCGGGAGAGACGAATCTGGAGAACTTCGTCGGTAGCGTGGTCCGGCAAGGTGATCCGCACGCGGCCTCGGAGCGCCTCGACCCGCATATCCCCTAGGTCCCGGAGCGCCTGGCGCAGGTTATGAACGAGCCGCTGCTCGAAAAAGTTGCGGTTCCGCCCTTTCAGGGCCAGTTCGTGGTAGTGAACGATGGCGCATCTCATAGCGTGCGTCGCTCGCGATTCGTGAAGCGTGAAGCGCGAGGTGAAAAGTTTCTGTGCCGCATATCTTCTCTTCGGGCGAACAACGCTTCACGAGTGACGATTCACGCACCGAGCGATTCAAGAAAGCGCTCGGCGTCAATGGCGGCCATGCAGCCGGAA
Organism: Nitrospiraceae bacterium; assembly: GCA_052389395.1. GTDB lineage: Bacteria > Nitrospirota > Nitrospiria > Nitrospirales > Nitrospiraceae > Nitrospira_D. The sequence goes on from JBQTHY010000024.1 coordinate 19,867, forward strand.
CCGGCGGCTGTGACAGCCTGGCGGTACCGAGAGTCCTGCACATCGCCGGCGGCAAACACACCGGGGATGTTCGTCGCCGTTCCGTTTCTCGTGACGATATACCCCTTCTCGTCCATGTCCAGTTGTCCCTCGAAGAGCATCGTGTTGGGGCGATGCCCAATCGCAACAAACACCCCTGCGCAAGCGAGCTCGGCGGTCTTGCCCGTGACGATGTTTTTCACTCGCACTCCTTCGACGACTTCCTTCCCTAGAATATCTTCCACCACCGTATTCCAGACGAAGGTGATCTTGTCGTTGTGGAACGCCCGGTCCTGCATGATCTTGGAAGCGCGTAGCTTGTCGCGGCGGTGCACAACCGACACGCGAGTGGCAAACTTGGTGAGGAAGATGGCTTCCTCCATTGCACTGTCCCCGCCACCGACTACGATCAGTTCTTTCCCTCTAAAGAAAAATCCATCGCAGGTGGCGCAGGTGGAGACCCCGTGCCCCGTCAAACGCGATTCGTTCTTCAGTCCGATCTGAAGCGCTGAGGCCCCGGTGGCGATAATGAGCGTCTTCGCCTCGACGGTTTTTTCGCCGTCCACGACGAGCTTGAATGGTCGAGTCTTCAGATCCACAGCCGTGACGTCGCCGGTCCACAAGCTTGTGCCAAACCGCTCCGCCTGCGCCCTCATCTCTTTCATGAGTTCCGGCCCCATGATGCCCTTCGCGAATCCGGGATAGTTTTCGACCTCGGTGGTCGTCGTAAGTTGTCCACCAGCCTGCCAGCCCTCAATAAGAAGGGGAGAGAGGTTTGCCCTGGCGGCATAGACCGCGGCGGTCAATCCAGCAGCTCCGGAACCAATTATGACAACATCGCGCATGCAGGGACTTTAACACAGCGAGGGAAGGTGACGGTAGGAGCTTATTCTCCTGTTGATTATGCAATCGTTTGTAACTGTCTGAAAAGTTGTGAAATCTGTGTGACGAGTTCCTTGTGCTGCATGGTCCCATCCAACACATAGTCTGCGCGACGTCGTTTGCTCGACAGCGGCATCTGGCTGCGGATACGACAGATCGCTCCCTTGCGGGAGAGGCCGTTGCGTGCTTTCAGGCGGGCAATTTGAGTTTCGCGGTCCGCGGTCACGACGATAATCTTGTCGACGCGCTTGTCCATGCCGGCTTCGAAGAGGAGGGGGACTTCGTAGATGACCACGGCCTTGGGATGCTTACGGGCGATCGCCTTGGTCCGGCAAGCCTGCTCGCGGGCGACGCGTGGGTGAATGATCCGTTCGAGCTGGCGGAGTTTGGATCGGTCACGAAAGACAACCGCCCCGAGTTCGTGGCGATTGATTGAGCGATCAGGGCGCAAGATGCCTTTCCCGAACGACTGCACGATGGCTCGCCACGCCGGCTTCCCCGGCCTCACCACGTCGCGGGCGAGTTGGTCGGCGTCGATGACGACCGCGCCGCATCGTTTGAACGCTTCCGCAACGCTGGTTTTCCCCGTCGCGACTCCGCCTGTGAGACCGACAAGAATCATGGCGGCGGAGCATAACATGGGGTCGCAAAAAAAGTCGTCCGGCGGGTCGCAAGCCCTGATTGACTTCCAGCGCGAGGTGCCTGTAAGAGCTTATTCGATGCGTGTTGTCAATTGGGCGGCTCTGGTTGCCGGTATCTCCTTGTCGGCGTGCGGGTGGGCATGGGCCGAGGCGCCTATGGCGCAAGCCCCCCGCACGATCACGGTTGCGCGGGACGGCAGCGGAGATTTCACGTCCATTCAGGAGGCGATGGACTCCGCAAAGATAGGCGACACCGTCTTCCTCAAATCAGGCGAGTATCCTCAAGGCGTGACGATTCACAGCAAGGAAAAGGTCAAACTCGTCGGAGCGGGACGAGACCTCGTCGTGCTCCTTGGGCGAGGAGATGTCGTCGGAGCGCTCCATGTCGGCAAGTGGCCCTACGGGGCGAGTGATATCGAAATCAGCGAGATGACGATCAACGACCAGGGGGGACACGCGCTGGGCATTTTTAACAGCAGGGGTATTACACTAAGGCACCTCCGTGTGAAGGGGATGGTGTTTAGTCAGCAGGCGCAGAATGTCCGGATTGAGGACTGCATGATCGGAGGCAGTGAAACATCTGGTGTGCAATTTGCCGATTCGCAGGCAGTTCTGGTCGGCAATTTTATCCATGACAACGACCATGGGGTGAATGTAGCCGGCAAGTCTGAAGTCCGGCTGGAGCGCAATATCATCACTCGAAGTCTGTTCGAGGCCGTTGTGGTCAATGACCGTGCAAAGGTGGTCCTGATCAGCAACACTCTCGTCAGGAATGGTGGCGGTGCTGCGTTTCTGGGGTCGTCACAGAGCGAAGTGTCGGGGAATGTGGTCAGCCTGAATAAAGTGGGGTTTATCTTCGGCGGGGCGGGGCAGGCCAAGACCTCGTTCAATGCGCTCTACAATGGCGAAGGCAACTTCATGCGGGCGGGATTGCCCAATGTTCTGGCTCCGGAACTCCAGTCCATGTCCGATCTGATAGCTGATCCACGATTCGTCGATGTTGAACACGATGATTTCCGCCTCCGACCGGATACAACTCTTCTCAATAAGGGGGAATTCCTCTACCTTGGTGCGCTCCCTCCACTTTCCCAATCCTTTACCGGAAACGATCACAAAAAATAGTTTGAAAACAACGAGATAGGCTGCCTCCCTGACAGGTGGAAAGCCTATGGTATGCTATCTTTATCTGATCGGTAGAACACAGCCTCTTCTCGACATAAGAAACACGATCAATAGGCGAGAAGAACCAGACCAGGAGGTTTCCTTTGGCTAGCTTCCGCAAGGATCTCGAAAAACCACCAGGCGAAGGTATCCCTTCGTTAGAAGAGATGGAATCAGGCAAGCTGGTGGGTGCTATTCTTCCCCTCTCCGAGCGGGCGCAGACCCAGATGCGCAACAGCATTGAAGTTATCGATTATCTCTTGAATCAGGAGCGCGTAATCTGGAGCTAGAGGCGCTCAGTTCTTTCCTCACGTTCCTCGATTTTTCCCCCTAGTTCCCCCACAATCGACGAATTTTTCTGAGTACGTCCTCGGCTTCCCGATCCCTCATTTCCTCCTGTAAGGCTTACGCCTTCCATTCGACAAGCAATAAGCGTCTGCCCGAGTGCAGAACAGGAACCTGGAAGGGAAGGTAGCCGCATGCCGAAGACCTCGCAGCCAGTTGCGGCGTGCTTCCTTCAGCAAGCCTCGGCTCGCTCCTCCCGCGCCGCACTCGGACTCAGGTCTTCGCGGGTGTCAATCGATTCGGCTGCGAGGGAAGGATCGAGATCCTTCAGCCGTACCGCTGCAGCTCCATCGTAGCCTTCCAGGGTTCCGATGAGCGGCAGATCTAATGAACGGGATTCGGGGCTCACAAGCGTTCTTGAAATCGGTGTCGAATCAGCGCATCGTAATCGGGAAAATTTTGCGCTCCGGGGTCAGCTGTCGACGATTTCAACTCTCGGGACCTAACCCAGCGTCCCCATGAGGATTCCTATGACGAAACCTAACCAGGCGCTATCACACAGCGCCCCCCCCATCCTTGCTGAGCGGCAGCGTCTCCAAGAAGATGCGCGTCGTGAGAAACACTGGAAACGGTGGGGTCCTTACTTGAGTGAACGCGCCTGGGGAACTGTCCGCGAGGATTACAGTCCGCACGGGACAGCCTGGGAAGCGTTCCCTCACGACCATGCCCGATCGCGCGCCTATCGCTGGAACGAGGACGGACTGGCCGGCATTTCCGATCGTCATCAATACATCTGCTTTGCCATCGCCCTCTGGAACGGACGAGATCCTATTCTAAAGGAACGGGTTTTCGGGTTGACGGGCAAAGAAGGGAACCATGGCGAAGACGTCAAAGAATACTACTTCTATCTTGATTCGACACCGACGCACTCTTACATGAAGTACCTCTACAAATACCCGCAGGTCGAGTTTCCCTACGCGAAGCTTGTCGAAGAGAATCGGCGACGGAGCCGACAGGACTTGGAGTATGAACTAATCGATACCGGTGTCTTCGATGAGAATCGCTACTTCGACGTTATCGTGGAATACGCGAAGGCTTCACCAGAGGATTTGCTGATCCGCATCCATGCCGTCAACCATGGGCCCAGTCCTGCAGAATTGACGCTCCTGCCCACCCTCTGGTTTCGGAACACGTGGTCCTGGGGGCTTGACGCGCGCCGACCGCGAATGCGTGAAGGGGAAGCCGCCAACGGCATGAGCGTCATCGAGTTGGATCACGAATACTATGGTCAGCGACGCCTCTGGTGCGAGCGAGAGCCGACTTTGCTGTTCACGGAGAACGAGACCAACACCCGTCGGCTCTACGGCGACGCGCAGGGATCCCGTTATGTGAAAGATAGCTTTCATGATTACGTGGTGCGCGGCGAAAAAGATGCGGTAAACCCCGACAAGATCGGCTCGAAGGCCGGGGCTCACTATACGTTCGCACTCGCTCCCGGCGCATCTGACACCATCCATCTGCGCTTAACGAACGAAGACAGCGAGACGGGTCTTGCTCGCGAAGCGTTCGATGCGACGTTCCAGCAGCGGATTCTCGAAGCCAACGAGTTCTACGATGAACTCGCCCCCTCCGATCTCTCGGACGACGCGCGGCTGGTCCAGCGGCAGGCGTTTGCTGGCCTCCTCTGGAGCAAGCAGTTCTATCACTACGACGTGAATCGGTGGCTCAAAGGTGACCCGACTGAGGCGGAACCGCCCAAGGAGCGGGTCCATGGCCGCAATGCGGATTGGACGCATCTTTACAATGCCGATGTGATATCGATGCCGGACAAATGGGAATATCCCTGGTATGCCGCCTGGGATCTGGCGTTCCACTGCATTCCGCTGGCCATTGTCGATTCAACCTTTGCCAAGGAGCAGCTCATTCTGATGCTCCGTGAGTGGTACATGCACCCGAACGGACAAATGCCCGCCTACGAATGGGCGTTCGGCGACGTCAATCCTCCAGTCCTCGCCTGGGCGGCCTGGCGCGTCTACTAGATCGAGAAGAAACGGAAAGGCCTCGGCGATCGCGTCTTTCTCGAACGCGTGTTCCATAAGTTGCTGCTAAATTTTACCTGGTGGGTGAACCGAAAAGACGCCGAGGGGAAGAACATCTTCCAGGGAGGATTTTTGGGGCTCGACAATATCGGCGTGTTTGATCGGAGCGCGCCGTTGCCAACCGGCGGTCATATCGAACAGTCTGATGCGACGAGCTGGATGGGCATGTATTGCCTCAACATGTTGGCGATTGCGCTGGAGCTGGCCCACGAGAATCGCGCATATGAGGACGTCGCGAGCAAATTCTTTGAGCACTTCGTCTACATTTGTCGCGCAATCAACCATATGGGCGGAGAAAATATCGAACTCTGGGATAAGGAAGACGGCTTCTTCTACGACGTGTTGCATCTCTCCGACGGCCGCAATGTCCCGCTCAAGGTCCGTTCAATGGTGGGCCTGATCCCATTGTTTGCAGTGGAGACGCTGGATTCGGAATTAATCGACAGCCTGCCTCGATTCAAGCACCGGTTGCAATGGTTTATCGAGAATCGGCCGGACTTCAGCGTTCATGTGGAAACCCAGTCGATCGACTCCAGCGTCCGTCGCTTCCTGTCTTTGGTCAACTGCCGGCGCCTGAAAAAAGTGCTTCACTACATGCTAGACGAACGGGAGTTCCTCTCCCCGTACGGGATTCGCGCCCTGTCCCAGTATCATCGGGATCATCCGTATACCTTTTCCGTCAATGGGACCGAGTACCGGGTGGACTATGAACCGGCCGAGTCGCGCACCGGGCTTTTCGGTGGCAATTCTAACTGGCGAGGGCCCGTCTGGTTCCCAGTGAACTACCTGATCATCGAATCGCTGCAGAAGTTCCATTACTTCCTGGGCGATAGTTACAAGATCGAATATCCCACCGGCTCCGGTCGACTGATGAACTTGTGGGAGATCGCGAGTGAGTTGTCACGTCGCCTTACGCACATCTTTTTGCAAGGTCCGGACGGTCGAAGACCGGTCTTCGGCGGCGTCGAGAAATTTCAGCGCGATCCGCATTGGCGTGATTCGATTCTCTTCTACGAATTTTTCCACGGTGACAACGGAGCGGGGATTGGCGCCAGTCATCAAACGGGCTGGACGGGGCTTGTGGCAAAGCTGATTCAGCAGAGTGGTGAATAGGGGGTAGGAACGATACCTATGCAAGCCGTTTGCGGTTGGAAATGATCCCGCATGTAGCCGAAAGGCACGATTCCGGTCTGGTCAGTACGTCGTGGCCGTCTCTCCTGACCTTCTATTGACAGAAGACCGCTCGCTCCGTACTCTGCGTTGCAGATCATACAATTCACATCCAGTCTCAGCACCAAGTGGAGGGAGCAATGAGGTCTATTAAGCTTTGTGTGATTGCCGTGTCAGCGGTCGTCGGCATGGCCGTGAGCGACGGCCGGCTTGTCGCGGAAGATCTGCCGAAAGAATCTGCTTTGCCCCTTGGGGCAGCGAACAAGGCGATTCAGGCGGCATTGGAAGCCTGCAAGAAGGACGGATACCGAGTGAGCGTTTCAGTGGTGGATCGGGCCGGCATCCTGCGTGCCATGGGGCGGGCCGATGGCGCGGGGCCGCACACGGTCGATAGTAGCAGGAAAAAAGCCTATACGGCGGCGAGTGTGCGCCGACCCACAACGGAGTTGGCTGATCTCATCACCAAGGTCCCCACGCTTCAAGCTCTTCGCGACATGAACGACAACATTCTGATGCTGGGCGGGGGGCTTCCGATCGAGATCGGCGGCGATGTCGTGGGCGGGATCGGTGTCGGCGGAGCGCCTGGCGCCCATCTCGACGATTCCTGCGCGCAGGAGGGGCTCGATGCCATCGGCGCGGCGCCAAAGGTGCCGGCGCCCAAGTGAGGCGTGCACATTGGGGGGCCGCCCTTGGGAACGTCGCGCTGCTCTGCGGCGCCTGCAACAGCGGCGCGCCGCAATCCGTCTCCATGGAGCTCGCCTCAGCCAAGCTCCGCTTGACCATAGTGCGAACGGCAACCGACCCCTTTCTCCCGCGGTACAGCCTCACATTGATGGTTGAGGGAGAGGGCTGCTCCTCTTCAACGGAGCTGTTTCCCGATACGGGGTATGCCAGCAGGCGAAACATCTACCTGACAGGGAAGGGGATGATCTATGTTGTCGGACAGTTTGATGCGCGGGTAATTGATTCGTACACTTGTCGAACGACTCTCTCCGAATTTCGCCATCTGGATCGCGACGTTGTCTTTATCGGGAGCTTCGACGAAGATAGGGATCGGCACTGGAGCTACTACTCTGCGTTCGAACGTTCTGAGCAACCGCTTGGATCTCGCTAGCGTTAACTTGCCCCGAACCGGTGATCAATCACAATCAGCCACTGGCCAAAATGCACTTGTAACGGTAAGACACTCATGAACCAACCAATTGTCGGATATCATCAGGACGAACATGACGACTGGGTGGCGGATCTGGCTTGCGGCCATGGGCAGCACGTGCGGCATCAGCCGCCGTTCACGGATAGACCCTGGGTGCTGAACGCGTCCGGCCGCACTCAGCACTTGGGCACATATCTGAACTGCAAGAAATGTGAGGA
>JBQTHY010000025.1:0-14469 GCA_052389395.1 Nitrospiraceae bacterium
CCATGTGCTGCAGCGGCACGGGCTCGAACGAATCGTGAAACAGCTTGGCCTTGTGGCGATGGTGTCGATCGTGCTGGGAGACCAGCAGGGCTTGGTGGGGCTCATGAAACAGCTAGGCGTCGAATTACTGACTCTGAAGTTCGGCCGAGAACAGGAGACGGAAGCGGATCTGACCGGGCTGCAACTGCTCCATCGGGCGAAGATCGATCCCTCCGGCATGATTACCTTCTTTCAACGGCTGTCGGAAAAAGACGAAGGACGGACGGAGTGGCTCTCCACCCATCCGATGAGTAGTGCCCGAGCCGAACGATTGAAAGCAGAACTCGCTGCCTTGCCGAAGAAAACCCCAGAGCCCTTTACCTTTGACTGGGCCAAGGTCCGAGAATCACTTGGGGCTCAACCGGTTATGGCTCCATGAGCCGCGCACGCATGATCCGCATCGGCGTCATTGCCGATACCCACGGCCTGTTCGACCCGTCCATAGAAAAACACTTTTCCGGGGTGACCGAGATTCTGCATGCAGGAGATATCGGAGGCCGAAGCGTCATCCGGCAGTTGCAGCAAATTGCACCGGTCGTGGCTGTATCCGGTAATATAGACGGCTATGAGAAAAGCGGTCTTCCTCGGCAACTCCTTATTCGTCGAGCAGGAATCACAATCGGCCTTTGCCATGTATTGTATGAAAGCAAAAAGCTTACCACAGCGGCTCAGAGTTGGTTGGACCAGGAGCAGCCGGATGTCTGCGTCTTCGGCCATAGCCATCGTCCGATGATCGGACGGCATGGTCACATCGTCTTGTTCAATCCAGGCTCTGCAGGCCCCAGGCGGTTCTCGTTGCCGCGTGGAGTGGGGGTGCTGACCATCACGCAGGGGAAGGTGTGGCCACGGTTGATTTCTTTAGGCGATCCGGCCGGCCATCGAAACGTAGGGACTGGGACTGTGAGGAATCGGTCCAAGATAAAAGGAGCACTGTGATGACGGAATGGGGTCTCATCAGGAAAATCGTTGCTTCCATGACGCTGGCACGTTCATGATCGCGAGTGCCTCCTGTTATGGCCGTTCAACTTGACGAAGAAAGTCTATCATTAATCGAGCGGGGAGCAACTGAGATCGATCGCTCAGGGCCACGGTGCAATCCTAGGCGAATCAGGAAAGTCCTCGCGTCCCATGAAAGAAGTTTCATGGAATGAGACCTTGGCAGGCAGAGTCGGTTGCACAGACAACCATCATCAGGACAGGAAGAAAGTTGTGGCACTCTCCCACGATTAGTCTATAATTGCCCAAGATATCTCGTGCCATGGTGCACACAATCATCACAAAGGAGGAAGATGCATGAAGAAGGTGGGACTCCTTGCAATAATCGGCACATTCTTCGCAATACTAGGCGGTGTTGCCTTGGCAGCCGGCACGCCGGATACGGGGCCAGGCTGTGGATTGGGCAAGCTTGCTTGGCAGAACTATCCTCATGCCAAGACCAAAGGGGCGCAGGTCATGATCGCGACCACCAATGGGACCTTTGGCTCTCAGACCTTCGGGATAACCAGTGGAACATCCGGCTGCACGGACGATGGGAAGTGGTGGGCTGAACAGAAGGCCGTCATGTTCGCTGAATTAAACTCTGATGCGCTGGCACAAGAAATGGCGCAAGGGCGAGGCGAGCATCTCGCCTCGCTGGCAACGCTCCTGGGGGTTCCCGATCAACAGCACGTGACGTTCTTCGCGATAGCCCAAGAGCGCTATGCTGCACTCACGAATGCGAGCGATCTCTCCGCGGTCGCGATGGTCAGGGCGTTGAATGAGGCGATTTCCTCCAATCCTGTGTTGGCGAAGGTGTCTCTCAACAAGTAGAGACTGTCACGAGGGCTTCCACCTTGTGGTGGAAGCCCTTTCCTTTCTCCTCATCATTCAGTGGTCCACATCCTTCTCGCCATCGTCGCCTTCATCAGCACTCCTAGCCACAGTTTGGCGGAGCCGATTGCCCAAGAATATCAAAAGGAGCTCATTCAACGGGCAAGACAGGCTCGTTTGGCGGACGAGCGGGAATGGCACTTGTTGCTCCACTATAGAGCCAATCTTTTGGGGGGAGTGACCAGTGAACAAGATGACGACGGGTTTTTCATGTCGCCCCGAGGTAAACATGATCCACAGGCCGAACTCGATGCGACGATCGAGCAGTTCTTTTCCACCGACCTTGTCGGACGCTCGCAACAGCCGGCCCAGTGCGCCTTCATTGCAAGGTATCACTGGCTAAAGGAGCGCCTGCGGTTTGATAGCAGTCGGCTGGCGCCGGTTACGTGTGATCGTTTTGAACGGTGGAGGGCTGAGTTGAATCCGCAGGGAGTCAGCCTGATCTTTCCCGCGGCCTTCATGAACAATCCGGCCTCCATGTTTGGTCATACGTTCTTGCGGATCGACCAGAAAGGTCAGACCGAAGAGACACGGATACTCGCCTACACGATCGACTATGCCGCAGATGTGCCGCCTAACGCCGGCATCGAGTACGCGTACCAGGGCATCTTCGGAGGATACAAGGGCTTCTTTTCTACTCCTCCCTACTACCTCAAAGTTCAAACCTATCGCGATATCGAGAATCGCGATATGTGGGAATATCAACTGAACCTCACGGCCTCCCAAATCGACCGGCTGCTCATGCATGCATGGGAGATGGGGAACGCGTACTTCGATTATTTCTTTCTCAAGGAAAATTGTTCATATCACATTCTGTCTCTCTTGGAATATGCCAACCCAGACTTACATTTGCGGGATCAGTTTCATCTCTGGACAATTCCTGCTGAGACCGTCCGAATCATCGTGTCCTACCCTGGTATGGTGGGGGCCACAACCTACCGGCCTTCCCGCAGTACCATCATCAAGCGAAAACGGACTCTTCTGACGTCTGAAGAACGGAGGCTGTCGAAGCAAATCATGAGCACGCCGCAAATCACACGTGAACCCTCGTTTGCAGCGCTGCCTCTCTTGCGCCGGGCCTTGGTGCTTGACGTCGTGTCGGACTATTTACGTTACAAAGGCGAGAGCGACGATCCGGAGGTGAAGGTTTACAAAGAGCGCAACAGGCAGGTGCTGATCGAGCGGAGCCGGCTGTTGGTCCCGTCCGAGGAGGTAGAAATTCTCCCCTTTACGAAACAGCCGGACGTGGGCCACCGGACGTCTCGGGCGACCGTAGGTGGTGGCTGGCGCAATGATGATACCTTCGAGGAGGTATCATTGCGAGCAGTGTATCATGATCTTTTAGACCCCGAGGAGGGATATACTCCCGATGCGCAGATTGAATTGTTCGGGTTGGCTCTTCGGCATTACAACCGGGCGGAACAAACCAGAGTTGAACGAGCGACGTTGCTGAATATTCTGTCCCTCTCGCCCATTGACGACTTCTTCCGGGCACCCTCTTGGAAAGTGAATCTAGGAATGCAGACAATTCGCGGCCATGGCTGTCAACTCTGCAGCAACGGTGTGGCCGGTGTCGGGATTGGGGCGGCGCTGGAATCCCATCTGCTCGAGCGGGAAGTCTACTTTGCCTTCGCTGAAGCCGAAGCGAATTACAGTAAGGCCTATGATGAACGGCACCGTATCGGCGGCGGCGGCACAGTGGGTATGTTGGTCGATGTGACCGATCGCTGGAAGCTAATGGTATCTGGGTCCTATCTTCGATATCCATTGGGAGACACGTCCGACGATATCCGCTGGAATGCCGGCTCGCGGTATACTCTCGCACAGAACTGGGCGGTGCGTCTGGATTACAACCATCGCGATCGGGACGATGACGTTGCCTTTTCCGTCCAAGCATTCTTCTGAAACAACAGTTCGCCTCCCTCTTGCCCGTGGGGGAGCGTCCTGCTACAAGTGAGAGCGTCCGAGGCGCAGGATGTCCGATGAGCCAATCCGATGAACCCATCGGTCAACAGGTCACGAGTCGGGCCGGCCGGCCGACTGCTCCCCATCCGCCGCTGCGTCGGTACTATGACGGGTCCGAAGCCAGGCAAGAGTTTCTCAACGGCCTGTTCAACCGCACCGCCTATCAGTATCGCAATATCGATAGGGCCACCGGTTTCGGGTCCGGGCTGTGGTATCGCAAGAAGGCGCTTCTGGATGCGGGCCTCAAACCGGGCATGCGGGTTCTCGATGTCGCCTGTGGACCTGGGCTGGTGACGCAATGTGCCCTGAGGCTGGCGGGACCGTCCGGTTCGGTCGTTGGACTCGATCCGAGCATCGGCATGCTCCACGAGGCGCTGAAGGGGCCTTGCCGAAACCTGGTGCGTGGCCTGGGAGAGAGTCTTCCCTTTCCGAACGAGAGCTTCGATTTTCTCAGTATGGGGTATGCGCTCCGACATATTCCGGACCTCCAGGTTGCGTTTGCCGAGTTTCGCCGCGTCCTCAAGCCTGGGGGGATCGTCCTCTTGCTGGAAATTTCACGCCCCCGCTCGGCACTCTTGTTCCGGCTGTCGCGGTTTTATATTAAGACCCTGTTGGGGGCCGTGTTTACCGCCGGGACAGGCAATCAGGATATGAAGAAGCTGATGGCCTACTGGTGGGAAACGACAGAACAGTGCGTTCCACCAGAAACAATTATCCAGGCATTGAAGACGTCGGATTTTCATGAATGCCAGGTGAAAGAATGGTTCAACGGGCTCTTGCGGGATTATCGCGCGGTGAAGGCCTCGACATAGATATGGAACATTCCGGTTCATCGTTGCTCGAACAGGACATCGCCAAGCTGATCGTTCAGACACTCAAGCTCAAGGTCAATCCGGCGTCGATAGAGCCGGAGGCGCCTTTGTTCGGCGACGGGCTCGGGCTCGATTCGATCGATGCCCTGGAACTCTCGCTCGCCATCTCTCAAATGTATGGCTATCAACTGCGCTCGAACGATCCGGACATCAAGTCGATCTTCTCTTCGCTCCGGGCCCTGGTGGCGGCGATCGAGAAGAACCGCACGAAGTGACGTGATAAGGGGCCATGCAGGACGCGCCCTTAATCGGTCCGTACAATCCCGATGATCTGCTGGCCTGGGATTCCGGCCCCCGCACCGCCCGTCAATTCTTGTTCGATCTCACCGAGCTAGCGGATCGCCTTCCGCACAGATCCAGCGTCGTGAATCTGGCCACCAGTCGCTACGCCTTCCTTGTCGGCTTTGGAGCGGCGATGCTCCGCGGGCAGGTCACTCTGCTTCCACAGAGCCGCGCGCCCGAGACGCTGCGCCACGTCATCGGGGAACATCCCGACTGCTATTCTATGACGGAGCACGGGGAAACGATCGAGGGGATGGAGACAGTATTGATCCGCGCGGGCTTCACGGGGGCTGGGAATTGTCCCGAGATTCCGCGGATTCCGCTTGAACAGGTCGTGGCGATCGCGTTCACCTCCGGGAGCACCGGAAGACCGACACCCAACCGCAAGACCTGGGCTGCCTTACGATCGGTGGCCTGCGCCACCGCAGCAAGGCTCGGGATCAAGGGTGGAGATCGCAGGACAGTCGTCGCAACGGTTCCCCATCAACATATGTTCGGGCTGGAAGTCTCCGTCATGTTGCCGTTGGTGCATGGGTTGACCATACATGCGGGGAAGCCGCTCTTCGCTGAAGATGTTCGATCATCATTGGCTGAAGTTTCAGGCAAGCGAATTCTAGTGACCACCCCGCTGCATATGCGCGCCTGCCTTACTGCTGGTACGGTCTTGCCTCCGCTGAGCTTGATGCTTTCCGCGACCGCGCCTCTCTCTCGATCCCTCGCGCAGGAGGCCGAGCGACGGTTTATGACCAAGGTGCATGAGATTTTCGGGTTTGCCGAAGCGGGCAGTGTGGCTGAACGCCGAACTGTCGAGACTGATCGCTGGCGTCTGCTGGATGGAGTGACACTTGTGGCGGACGGTCAGCACTGGACCGTGTCGGCGGAGTATTTGCCTGCCCGGGTCCGCTTTCCCGACGAGATCTCAGTCGATGAGGAGGGGACGTTCATCGTCCATGGACGTGCAAGCGATCAGCTCAACATCGCCGGCCACCGGGTCTCGCTCGGCGAGTTGAACCAGAAATTGCTGGCCATCGAGGGCGTGCAGGACGGAGCCTTCTTCCTGCCCGATGAAGGACAAGACGTTGTGACCAGACTGATGGCCTTTGTGGTAGCGCCTGGGATGACCAGAGACCAGATCCAGCGTATGTTACGGGCGCAACTTGATCCGGCGTTTCTGCCCCGCCCACTTGTGATGGTTTCAAGCCTCCCCCGGAACGCCACCGGCAAACTCCCGCGAGAATCTCTGGCTGCACTGGCTCAGCAATGGGCGACCGGGAAGCAGGGCAGGACACATGAACGGGTCCTGTCGATTGATGTCACCCATCCATCCTTGGCCGGACATTTCCCTGGTCATCCGGTCGTGCCCGGTGTAGTCCTGCTTGACGAAGTCTTCGAAACCCTCCGCTTGATGATGAAGAAGCCGGTCATGGTGACGGCACTCCCATCGGTGAAATTCTCGTCTCCGCTCAAGCCAGGCGAGGCACTGACGATTCGCATGGCACAGGAAAGTTCCGGTAGCGCGACCTTCTCCTGCCACGTGGACGCGCGGCTTGTCGCGACGGGCACGGTCCAATTCAAGCCGCAGACGCTCGAGGAAGCAGGTGCCGGGTGAGTGTGGCCTGGCAAGTGCAACGAGAGCGGGGCAGCCGCACGACCATCAGGATTATGGCCTGGGTCGCGCTGTCTCTGGGACGCTCCACAGCCCGCGCGCTGCTGTACCCCGTCTGTTTCTATTTCCTCCTGGGTTCAGGAACGGCGCGCCGTGCCATTCACCGATTTCGTGAGCGGGCTCTTAGCCGACAGACCACCTGGCGCGACCTGTTCCGTCACTATTACTCGTTTGCCTCCACCATCCTCGACCGAGTCTACTTCTTGCGGGGACAATTCGATCATTTTGACATCCAAGTGCATGGGCTTAATGGGCTCGATCGGATATTGACGAAAGGCCAGGGGTGCCTGCTCCTGGGTTCCCACCTCGGGAGCTTCGAAGTCGTCAGGGCGTTGGGATTGGCTCGGAAAAATATCGAGATCCGTGTCCTCATGGACGAACAGAATGCGCCGATGATTCGTGAGTTGATCCAGGACCTGAATCCCGCCGTGTCGGACACAGTCATTCAGGTCAGGGGAGTCGAGACCATGTTGTACGTCAAAGAATGTCTGGAGCGCGGCGGCGTGGTTGGTATCATGGGCGATCGAATGGTGCACGACGATCACACGGTTTCCTGCACCTTCCTTGGCTGGCAGGCGCGCTTCCCGGCCGGGTCCATGAGGCTGGCGCATGTGGTTCGCGCCCCGGTCATGCTGTTTTTCGGACTCTACCGAGGACGCAACCGCTACGATGTCTATATCGAGCCGTTTAGCGAAACAGTGCGGTTATCGGAGGACCAGCCCGAGGCAGACCTCAACCGATGGACCCAAGAATATGTGAGTCGTCTGGAATCCTACTGCCGGGAAGCGCCGGACAACTGGTTCAACTTTTATGAGTTCTGGAACGATCGTCACTAGGGTACTCATCGTCTTGTGCGCGTTTCTGCTCGCCGGTCGTGGAGCCGGAGTTTCCGGCGATGACCCTCACAGTGAGTGGACCGTCGAACAACTGGTCATGCTGCTCAAAGATCAGCGGGAGCCTTCCCTCTCGTTTGAAGAGGCGACGTACTCCTCGTTGCTGACTGAACCACTGATGACAAGAGGGGTCGTTCGATTTAGCCCTCCCGCGACGATGGAAAAGGAGGTAATGGAACCGTACCGTGAACGTTACGTCATCGACGGGGACCAGGTGCTTTTCGAAAGCACCCGGAAAGGGATCAAGAAAACCCTTTCGCTTGAAGACTATCCGGCGCTCCGCAGCTTCGTGGAAGCCTTTCGCGCCAGCTTCACCGGCGATGCCACGCAGCTCAAGACGGTCTACGAAACGACCATTGAAGGGGACCGCCGCAAGTGGACACTTCTGCTGCGGCCTCAAGAACCGTCCGGCAGGTCGGTGATCGATTACATTCTCTTCTCCGGAGCAGAAGGCCGCGTCGACACCATCGCGATTCGCGCCCCGGATGGAGACCGGTCCGTAATGACGTTGCGTCGAGGAACATCTCGATGAAACACGCGCGGTTGGTAATCCTCAGCTGGGGTCTGCTGATGGTCTGCGGAATCTGGTTCACGGCAACTACCGTATCAGTCCATAGCGAATTGGGTGATCTCCTTCCGGAGGGATCGACGGTTTCCCAGCGGCTGTTGTTGTCTCAGGTCCGAACCGGCCTTGCCGGCCGGCTCATTCTGCTCGCAATCGAAGGAGACAACCAGAACGAGTTGGCCAGGCTCAGCAAGGCGTTGGGGGACTCGCTTCGCAGCAGCAACCATTTCGACTTCGTCGGGAACGGCACCCAGACCTCGTCGAGGGAGGAACAGGCGCTGCTCTTTCGCGCCAGGTATCTCTTAAGCCGAAGGGTCGAGGCGAACGCGTTCTCGGCAGACGCCCTTCGTGCGGCTTTAGAACAGAGGCTGGACGACCTCCGCTCGCCCCTCGCGCCACTCGTGAAGGGATCTATCCCGGCCGATCCCACCGGCGAGTTTCTCAGTATCCTCCAGTCCTGGTCCGGATGGGAGGCCCCAACGAAATATCGCGGTGTTTGGATGTCGGCCGATCGGAACCGGGCGCTGCTCGTTGCCGAAACGAAGGCGGCCGGTTTCGATGCGGACGCTCAGGACACGATTCAACAGGAAATCCAGGCGTCCTTCCGGCGACTCATGGAGGGGCAGACACAGCCGGTACGTCTTCTCATGAGTGGCCCCGGCGTGTTTGCGGTGGAGATCCAGCGCACCATCGAAGCCGAGGCCTGGCGGTTGTCGATCGTCGCCTCCACGCTGGTCCTTCTTTTTCTCTACGCGAGCTATCGATCGATCCTCCTGGTTCTGCTCAGCCTCATTCCGATCTCCAGCGGCATTCTGGCCGGCATGGTTACGGTGAATGGCTGGTTTGGGTTTATCCACGGCATTACGTTGGGGTTTGGGATCACGCTGCTGGGTGTCGTCGATGACTATCCGATTCACCTATTCAGCCGCCTCACCGCGCAAGACTCGGCCTACGCCGTTATGAAGTCGATCTGGCCGACCGTGCGGCTGGGTGTATTCTCGACCGCGATCGGCTTTTCTGCCCTGTTACTTGCCGGCTTCCCAGCCTTGGCTCAGTTGGGTCTCTTCGCCGTCGCGGGGCTGCTCACGGCTGCCGCTGTGACCAGGTGGGTGTTGCCGGTCTTTGTCCCGTCGGGATTCGCTTCACGGACAGTCGGACCGGAGATTCTGAAATTAGTCGCGCTTGTGGCCAAAGGAGCGGTGCTTGCGCCGATCGCGGCCATCCTTGCGACATTGACCCTGATATGGTCTGATACACCTCTCTGGCAGGGGGATCTGGCGAGGTTGACTCCAGTTTCTGAAGAAAAAAAACTGCTCGATCAACAGTTGCGCAGCGAACTCGGTGCCCCGGATGTGCGGGACTTCCTGGTCGTCGAAGGAGCGACGGAAGAAGAGGTGTTGCAACGTTGCGAAGCGACGATGTCCAGGTTGGATGGTGCTCAAAAGGAGAACGCGTTAACCGGGTACGACATCGTGACGCGGTATCTGCCGAGCAACCGGACACAACAACAACGGCGACAATCATTGCCTGACAGAAAAGACTTGGAAAATCGCCTGGTGGTCGCATCGAAAGGCTTGCCATTTGTCGCCGGCCTCTTCACGCAGTTTCTCGACGCCGTCGATCAGGCACGCAGTCAACCGTTCGTTCATCGCGCCTCGTTTCAGGGCACGCCGCTGGGGATGAAGATTGAATCATTGCTCTTCGAGCGGGAGGGGCGATGGATGGCCGTCGTCCCGCTCCGAGGAGTGACAGATCGCGCGAATCTCAAGACATCGATTGCCGGCTGGGATGATCGCGGAGTCACCTACGTTGATCTGAAAGAGGAATCGAATCAGCTCATGACTGCCTATCGCAATAGGGCCATAACGCTGCTGGGGTGGGGGACTGTCACGATTGCCCTGATCCTTGCCATCGGGTTGAAATCGACCGCGCTTCTCTGGCGGGTGCTCCTGCCGATCTTCTGTGCGCTCCTCGTGGTGGCGGCTGTGCTGAATCTCTCGGGCGAATCGCTGTCGTTGTTCCATATTGCAACCTTTCTCTTCGTGATAGGGCTCGGCCTCGATTATGCCCTGTTCTTCAATCGACCGGAGGGGACCGAAGCGGAACGGTCCAGGACAATCTACGGATTGCTCGTGTGCAGCACGACGACGATACTCGTTTTCGGGGTGCTGGCCTTCTCAACCATTCCTGTTCTCCACGCCATTGGCATGACAGCTGCGTGCGGATCGTTGTGTTGCTTACTCTTTGCCGGACTCGTGGCGGAGAAGGAGGTTCATGCCACATAGCGTGCAAACCATGACCCCGTTAACACTGACCGCCTACACATTGGTGACTGCGAATGGTCGGGGGGGTGGTCCCGTGGTGGAGGCCCTCCGTAAGAGACAGTCCGGTCTGAGGCTCTGCGATTTTGAGGATGTGCAGTTGAAGACCTACATCGGGCGAGTCGACGGGCTCGAAGACTTCTCCCTCAGCAATGAACTGGAGCGTTTCGATTGTCGCAATAACCGCCTCGCGTGGCTCGGGCTCCAACAGGACGGCTTCATGGTAGCGGTGGCTGAAGCCAAGCAACGGTATGGGGCCCAGCGGATTGCCGTCGTCATGGGCACGAGCACGTCCGGCATTCTGGAAACGGAACACGCGTATCGCGCGCGCGATCCACAGACCGGTGCTCTACCGAGCCGGTACACATCGCGCTATCGCTTCACTCACAACATGTTTTCATTGGGCTATTTCGTCCGGACGTGTCTCGGATTGCGTGGGCCGGCAATGGTGATCTCCACGGCCTGTTCATCCAGCGCGAAAGTCTTCGCGACTGCCGCGCGTCTGATCCAGTCCGGCGTATGCGACGCGGCGATCGTCGGCGGAGTCGATAGCCTCTGTTTGACCACACTGCACGGGTTCTCCGCGCTTCAGCTGCTCTCGACGAACCCCTGTCGGCCCTGCGATGAGGACCGGGATGGACTCTCGCTGGGAGAGGCGGCGGGATATGCCCTATTGGAATCCAGCGAACGGGTCAGCCGCCGCGGAGCCGTGGCGCTCCTCGGCTACGGCGAGAGTACGGATGGCTATCACATGTCGCATCCCCATCCGGAAGGGGTCGGGGCAATTCGCGCCATCCATGACTCGCTCGCCAGAGCCGGGCTTCGCCCCGAAGACATCGAATATGTCAATTTGCACGGGACGGCGACCAGAGCCAACGATTCGGTCGAAGACAAAGCCGTCTATGGCATTTTTGGCGCGCGGCCAGCGTGCAGTTCGACCAAAGGCTGGACCGGCCACACGTTGGGTGCAGCCGGCATCACGGAGGCGATCATCTCCACCCTCTGCCTCGCGCGCGGGTTGATTCCTGGGACGCTCAATTGCCGACGTGTGGACCATTCGTTGAAAAGCCGGATCCTCCGTGAGAACCAGACCGGCTCGTTCGCGCGTGTGGTGAGCACTATTTTCGGGTTCGGTGGAAACAACTGTTGTCTGGTCCTAGGGAAACTTTCATGAAGGTTGCGATCCACGGCATCGGTCTCCTGGCCTCCGGCCTTGCCGATTGGGACACCGGCCGAGCGGTGCTGGCCGGTCTGCGTTCATTTCAACCGAAAGGGATTCCCGACCCTGAGGCGTCGTTCTTGCCTTCGAACGAATGGAGGCGCAGCAGTGACTCTGTCCGGTGGGCCGTGCACGTCGCGCAGGAAGCGATTGTGCAATCAGGCCTTGATCCACGTGAAGTGCCAACGGTCTTTGCCTCTTCGGGCGGCGAAATGGGAGTCTTCGATACACTCTGTCGCGCCCTGGCGACCCCGGAACGGGTGATCTCCCCCACGCTTTTTCATCAATCTGTGCACAACACAGCGGCCGGCTATTGGGGTATTGCTACGGCTTGCCAACAGTCCTCCACCGCCCTCTCATGCTATGACGATTCCTTTGCAATCGGCTTGCTCGAAGCTACGACCTTCGTGTTCGTAGAAAAGCGTCCGGTATTACTGGTGGCCTACGATCTGGCTGTGCCGGCTCCGCTCGACGAAGCCCGTCCTATTACCACAGGCTTTGCCGTGGCTCTCGTGTTGGTGCCTCCACCGTCAGATGGCTCTCTCGCCGACATGCATCTGCGTCTCGAAGAGGCACGTCGAGACGAACCGACCAATTTGCAGGACCCTGCACTGGAACGACTGCGACTGAACAACCCTGCCGCACGCGCGCTCCCTCTCCTCACAGCTCTTGCAAGAGGAGGTAACAGGACGATTCGCCTCGACCTGCTTCAAGATCAACAACTCGTGGTGGAGACCAGTCCGTGTCGGCCCTGACGAAATCAGAGATTTCCGGTCTCCTTCCGCACGAGGGATCAATGTGCTTGCTCGACTCCGCTGAAAGTTGGGATGAGACGATGATCGATTGTCGGGCCATGTCCCACCGATCGCCTGACAATCCTCTTCGCCATGGCACGGGTCTCAGTGCCATGGCAGGGTTGGAGTATGCGGCGCAGGCGATGGGAGTCCATGTCGGGTTGCTGAATCCCGAATGGTCAAGAGAAGGGCTGGTCGGCTATATCGGTGCCGTGCGCGACGTCACCATCGGAAGAGCGAGACTCGACGATCTCCCTGGCCACTTGACGATCGAAGCGAATCGCCTGCTCGAAGGCGACCACAGTTTCATGTATCAGTTCAGGCTCAGCGCGGAAGGTATAGACATCATGACGGGGCGGGCCTCGATTTTTTTGAAGCATGTCGAGTTATGACGCAAAAACGCGTGCTGGTCACCGGAGGCAGCGGCACGATCGGGTCGGCCATCTGTCAGCGACTGGCTGCTGATGGCCTGGCAGTCCTCGTGCATGCCCACCGACATCCTGAATCGGCACGCCAGGTCGCTGAGAAGATTCGGGCGAATGGAGGGGCGGTGACCACGGCCGCGTTCGACATTACCGACGGAGAAGCCACCAGCCATTCGTTGCAACACCTACTCAATGAAGGGCCGATTCAGGTCGTGGTGAGCAATGCGGGGATTCAGGATGATGCGCCTATGGCCGGAATGACCGGCGAGCAATGGAAGCGCGTCATTGACCTCTCGCTCAACGGTTTCTTCAACGTGACGCAGCCGCTCTTGCTGCCGATGATCGGTACGCGGTGGGGACGTATCCTGTCGATCTCATCGCTGGCGGGGGTGATCGGTAATCGCGGCCAGACCAATTACGCCGCGGCCAAGGCAGGCCTCCACGGAGCGAGCAAGTCGCTGGCGATTGAACTTGCTTCGCGCGGCATCACAGTCAATGTGGTTGCGCCGGGGCTCATCGAATCGACAGCCACGCGGCAAGCTTTCAGTCCGGAGCAAATTGACAGCATGATCCCGATGAAGCGGGTCGGCACACCGGAAGAAGTCGCCGCCCTTGTATCATTTCTCGTTTCAGAGCAGGCTGGATACATCACGGGGCAAGTGATCGGCGTCAATGGAGGCATGGCATAGCTGAAGGCGTCAGGGGTGAGGGGACAGTGTTTATGAGGAGACAGTGTTTAGTTGTGAATGGTGAATTATGAGTTCGAACTCGAAACGAGAAACCCAAAACTCGCAACTGTGGGACGCACGAGATACGTTTCACGAGGACAGAGCGACGAATTTGTATTGGGTAGTGATCCCGGCGTACAACGAGGACGCAACCGTCCGAGATGTCGCGATGCGCGCGCATCAGCAATGTCCGAACGTGATCGTCGTGGACGACGGATCGACCGACGGGACTGCTCAGGTATTGGCTGGTCTGGACGTGACCGTCTTGCGCAATGAGAAGAATTGTGGAAAGGCCGGCAGCCTCTCGCGCGGATTTGACCATGCCCTGGCCCATGGAGCTGTCGGTGTCATGACTCTGGATGCAGACGGGCAACATGCGCCGGAAGAGATTCCCTTCTTCATCAAGCAGTCTCTGGATTATCCGAACGCGTTTCTCGTCGGCGCCCGTCGGCGTGATCAACGAAGAGCCTCATTCTGGCGGTATGCGGCAAACCGGATCGCCGATTTCTGGGTCAGCTGGGCGGCCGGACTGCCAATCGAAGACAGCCAATCGGGCTTTCGCCTGTACCCGGCCCAATTGTTGCGCGACGTCACGATTAACCATGATCGGAAGCACGGCTTTGTGTTTGAGAGTGAAATCCTGATCGAAGCTGCGAGACAAGGGATTGCATGTCGCAATGTGGCGATTACTGTGAAACCGCGCTCAGGTCCTCGCCCCAGTCATTTCCGTCCATTGTTGGACATTCTGAGAATTACTCGGATGGTGGCGTGGAAAATCCTTTCGAGAGGCTTTTATCCCCAAGGCTTGTACGCATTTCTCACCGCCTCATC
>JBQTHY010000026.1:0-2537 GCA_052389395.1 Nitrospiraceae bacterium
GCTGACGGCGGAGAATGAGGATGATGCCGATGCGATCATCATTGCGTCGGGAAGCGCTGCGGCGCAGTCTCGCGAAGCAGTTCGTCTTTGTGCTGAGAAGGGTATTAAGGTCGGGCTGATCAAGGTACGATCGCTCCGTCCGTTCCCCACAAAGGAGCTCCGGCAGATCTGTGCAAAGGCTAAGCTCATCGTAATTCCGGAGTTCAACTACGTGGGATGGTTGGCCAAGGAAGTGGCCACCGCGATCTATGGCTACTCCAAGGCCAAGATCATCGGCGGGCCACGCGTCTATGGCGGTCAGTCAATGCCGGGGGAGTTGATTGTGGATGAAGTGGAATCCGGTCTCACTGGCAAGAAGTCCACCAACGTAGCGATGTCGTCGGTCATGGGCGGGGCCGTCAACCCGGAGGAGATGGCCCACTTCATGCGCAGCATCTGAGAAGAGGCGATAGTCCAAAACCAAGAGGCCTGTCTGGTTGGGAAACCAGACAGGCCTCTTGGTTTTGCCAGTCTGTCTCGTCTGTCTTGTCTGTCTCGTCGGACCAATCAGTAGACCAGACAGAATAGAGAGACCGAATAGACCAATCCTTATCCCTGAATCTCGTCCTCGACCATTTCCTCGCTGGCTGGCATGCCGTGGGCGATGTATTTAGCATAGGAAAGGTAGATCATGGCACTGTCGCGCATAGCTTTATACCCATGGGTCATGCGAACGAGTTTGTCGGATCCTGGTTGTTCCGTTTTCTTGAGCGATTCCACGTGGTCCTGGAGCATCAATGTAAAGCGCTCCATTGACTGCTCGACTTCTCGATAGGATTGAAGAATGGGGTCTGTCATGGTGGTCCTCCGTGACGTAGTCAGCATACACTAGGCCATGAGACCCTTCAACCGACCGACGGAGCGGCGCCTCTCTTTTGTTCTTGAACGCCTCCTCATGCAGGAATGTGGACCAGATTCGAGAATTTCCTTCCAAGAGCTCACGCAGGGCATTTCGACGCTTTCCCGGTTGTTCACCACCGATCGAACATCCCTTCCCGACGAGTATCTCGACGATCCGCTGCTGGCCGCTGCCTATCGGGCCTACTTCATGCCGGTGAATCTGGCCAAGATCCAGTCGCTGCTTGATGAGTTGCCAGATGGGCCTGGACTTCAGAGCAATCCGACGAAGCCTCTCTCCGTGTTGGATTTTGGAGGCGGGCCGGGGACCGGCGCCTTGGCCTGTTTGGACTGGATTGTGACAAGTGGAAGGCCGGGAGTTCGTGTCCTGTCGGTTGATCGATCGCAGACCGCAGGGCAGGACGCAAGGCGCCTCTGGGAGGTCTACTGTCGAACGACAGGGGTCCGTTCATCTACCCTCGAAGTGCACGAGGCCGATCTCGAGAGGTCGCACAAGGGACCAGTCTGGAACAGGATTCGGGAGGCGGCCCCGTACGAGGTGATCATCATGGCGAACTGCCTGAACGAGCTGTTCACAGCATCCGACGATCCCTTGGCACGGCGGACTCTAATGGTCACTGAGGCACTTCCGCTCTTGCATCCTCACGGAACGGTGATGGTGGTTGAGCCGGCGCTTCGGCCCGTGACCCGCGACTTGCATCGACTGCGCGACAAGCTGCTCAAGCAGGGAGTCTGCACGGTCTACAGCCCTTGCCTCCATGAACAGGCCTGCCCCGCCCTGGTCTGTGTGGATGACTGGTGTCATGAGGAGAGGCCGTGGATACCACCTGCGCCAATTCAAGCAATCGATCAAGAAGTCGGATTCATCAAGGACTCACTGAAGTTCTCGTATCTGCTGTTGCGTAAGGACAGGCGCACCATCGTGCGGCGGAAGCCGGATGTATACCGCGTGGTCAGCGAATTGCGGGAGCTCAAAGGGGAAAAACGGGCCTGGCTCTGTAACGAACTGGGCCGATCGGAAGTCGGCCGGCTGGATCGATTGGCGTCGCCCCTGAATGCGGCGGTCGACGAGTGGCATCGGGGAGCGATTGTGCAGATTGAGCGGATTGTGCGGAAAGAGCGAGAGGGGAAGGTGTCGGCGGTGGGACGAATTGAGCGCGACGCGGCTGTTGAGATCGTCCGTCCCGCCTGAAATTTACTAATCAGAACAAAGGAAGGGTGCGACCACTCGCTCCAGCGCCTCTCGCGGCACCCCTACCACGGCGCTCTGAAGCGGTAAAGACTAAGACCAGGTGACGAACGGCGCGCGCCTTCGGTCCCAGGCACCATGCGTTAGCTCGCGGGTGCCCGATGGATTGTTACTGTTGGCCTCACCCCTTATCGGAATAACAGAGCGGGGTTCGGCACCGTTTGTTGCTTTCGGTCGGCAATGTCCGCGATGCCGCAGCCCTCAGCGCGCATCCGATCCACCTGGCCAAAGGGGGATGGATGTGGAAACGGTACCGGCCGCGCTCATAGACCGGTCGTTTCTTTGACTGGAGCGGGCCCACATTTCTTGCTCTGGGCGGCGAAAAGGCATAGCAGTTTCTGTGATCAAAATCACTGAAACAAAGTCTGACCCCTTAAATCTGCTCAGGTCA
>JBQTHY010000027.1:0-3956 GCA_052389395.1 Nitrospiraceae bacterium
GTCACGTTCTTGATCTCGAGTTGCTCGAGCAGGGTCTGCAGTAATACGTGGTAGTTACCCTGTTCCAGTTGTTCGATGAATTGACGCGCGACCGCCAGCCATTCCTGCTTGGTCGAGGATGACGAGAGTTCCGGTAGCTCAATGCCGAATAGTTTCGCGACGTCCTGAAGTTCGCCCGGCTCAAAGTACTCTTGAAGAAGCTCTGCCAGGATAGGCACCTTGGAAGCAAGCATGGCCATCTATTATATGTGGCGAATTCTTATATGTGGCTAACTATGGATTATCCGGTTCCGTATAACACAACCATTCACGCTGGCCGGCAGTATAAGCTCCTCCTGATTGGGCAGCAAGACAACCGGACTAGCCGCTGGTATTCAAGTAAACGGGTGCTGCCTTTCGGCTGAGAGACGGATCAGGCCTAACCTCAATCCGAAAATAATTTCGATGTGGTGAGGGGAAATCACAGCGGGTGGCGCGGCGAACGGGGTGCCCCACCGCGCACAACGGAAGGGCCCCACTGGGGGATGGGTGGAGTGAGCACGGTGGGGCTGTGCGCCGTGACAGGACCCGCAAGATAGCCGATCGAGGGCGAAATTATTTTCGGATTGAGGCTAACTCTTTTAGTCCTGCGAAGAGGCGAGCGCCACTCCGCAATGGCCGCAAAATTTCATTTTGGCCGGTACGGATGTGCCGCAGTGGAGGCATGTGAGCGTGGTGGTGTCGCCGGTTGGTTGTTTGGCGCGGCCTGCCGCTTCGAGCGATTCCAGCATTGGGGCGGATTTGAGAAACCAGGCCAGGATTAACCAGAGTGTTGAGGCGACGCATAGACCGACGAAGATCCAGTTGTAGGTGAGACGATCGGTCTTGTCGAGAAATGGGCTCAAGAGGACAAGCAAGACTTTGTAGGCGGCGGATGTGACCACTAGCGCAGTCAGAGGGGGTACCAATGGGCGCAGAAAGGAGAAGCCGGTGCGGTCCCGGTCGAGTTGTGCCGCGGCCTTGCGCCCAATCAGCCAGACCATGACTAATGCGCCGCTGTAGCCGAGGAATTCCACAAGGTGCGAGGCGTCGAGTTTGGTTTCGGGAAGCGCGGTTTCCTTGAAAAGCGCAATATTGGCCGCCACGCTGCCGAGCAGCAGCAACAAAAGAATCGTGATCCCGTATTGGACCAGCCAAACCCACATTTTCGCCCCCATACTTTGTGTGAAGGGAATTGTGACGGAGCCGCTCTGTTCCGGGGTGAATTCGCCGGTGCTTGCCGCCTGATCGCGTGCTGGATAACGGTTGGAAAGCGGTCCAGTGTCGCGATGCATGAAGATGAACGAGTGCCGTATCTGCCAAGCACCTGCCGTCAACACTTGATGCCACACAGCGGGTTGTTTTCCGCCGATACGGCTGTTCTGCAGGAGGCGCGCAGCGTAGGTTGAAAGCGCGTCGACGGCTGTTCGACCAGCGGTTGCCGCCACGCCGTTGGCGTAGTCGACGCCCTGTCGGGTACATGCCAATACTGTCCGGCCCGCTGATGCAGTTCGTCGGCAGAGTCTGGTGCTCCCTTGAACGAACCGGATGTAGATAGCACGCGCACGTTCTTGAGACCCTTTGCGGAACGTGGAGGCACGCACACCAAGGTTGCGGCCTGCGAGCGTCACGGCCTGAATTGCCTGTGAGGCCCATTGATGTCCGAACGAGCCTCGCTGAATGGGCTGCTTAGCCGGTTTTTGCGGAGGGCGGATATAGACTGCCTCTACCAGCTTGGCGAATTGAAGCATGACATCGTATTCCTGCTCTTCCTGCAAGCTGAGGCAGTCGAGATAGGCGTGAACGTAGGAGCGGGCGACTACGAGGACCGCGGGAAGATTCAGCGGATCGTTCTCCTCCAAGGCTTGGAGGTACAAGGGAGGAATCCGCGTTCGTTCCGCGATGGCTTCTAAAGACAACCCCCGTTGCTGTCTGAATTCCCGCAGCGAGTCACCAAGCGTGGCGTGTGAAGTCTGGATCGGAGGAAGCGAGGAGAAGTTGTTATGCTCAAGGGCGAGAAGATACTTCAGCGGAATTCGCGTTTTCAGCGCGATCACTTCTAGCGGTAAACCTTTCTGGAGCCGCCAGCGTTTGAGGCATTCTCCCAGCGAATGGGTGTCGTCTGTTGTCATCGGCTGGCCGATCGTCGGAGGAGGGTACGAAGTATGTTCCTAAAGCAAGGGGAAAATCAAACGACTTTTTCTTGTAACCTGAGAAGGCGCGCCAGTTCGCATCGCTCCATCTCTCTCTCGTCCGTTGCTACCCTGCTGGATCTACCCGGACACTTAAGCTCGCATTCTTGGTCTGCGAATACGCTTCACGTTTACCCCTTTACAAGCTTGAAGAGAGGCTAGGTTTCCCACTCCCATCTCCGGTATAATCCCCACCTCTAGTTCGTCGTTTGCGAAGCGCTTCTTTCGAGGCAATTGGCGATCGATCCATTGCACCATTGAATCAATGATCCGATGATTCAATGAATCAATTCTTGAGGCGGTTGGGGCCTTAAGAAGGACACTGCACTGGGCACGCACAGGATCATGCTTGAGCAGAGGAGTACACTGATGTCAGAGAAAGACGATAAGAAGCGCGCGTTAGACCTGGCCCTCTCCCAGATCGAGAAACAGTATGGGAAGGGCGCGGTGATGAAGCTAGGGACGACAGCGGTCCCTGTGGATGTGCCGACAATTTCGAGCGGTTCACTGGGGCTTGATATTGCTCTGGGTGTGGGGGGCTTTCCGCGCGGGCGGGTCATTGAAATTTTTGGGCCGGAAGCATCCGGCAAGACGACGCTGACGCTGCACGCGATCGCAGAAGCCCAAAAAGCGGGAGGCATTGCGGCCTTCATCGATGCCGAGCACGCATTGGATTTGCCCTATGCAAAGAAACTGGGGGTCCAGGTTGACGACATGCTCGTCTCCCAGCCCGACACCGGCGAACAGGCGCTGGAAATCGCCGAGACGCTGGTCCGGAGCGGGGCCATCGATGTGATCGTGGTGGACTCGGTCGCAGCCCTGGTGCCGAGAGCCGAAATCGAAGGCGAGATGGGCGATGCCCACATGGGTCTCCAAGCGAGGCTCATGTCGCAGGCACTCCGCAAGCTGACGGCGGCGATTTCCAAGTCGCAGACAACTTTGATTTTCATCAACCAGATCAGGATGAAAATCGGTGTCATGTTCGGCAACCCGGAGACGACCACCGGCGGCAACGCGCTTAAATTCTACGCGTCGGTACGGCTGGATATCAGGCGCATCGAGTCGATCAAAGAAGGGCAGGACGTCACCGGCAGTCGCGTGCGTGTCAAGGTGGTAAAAAACAAAATGGCCCCGCCGTTCAAGCAGGCGGAGTTCGATGTGATGTTCGCGGAAGGGATTTCCAAGACCGGCGAACTGGTGGATTTGGGTGTTGATAAGAAGATCATCGAGAAATCCGGGGCCTGGTACTCCTATAAAGGGGAACGAATCGGACAGGGCCGCGAGGCGGCGCGCGACTTTCTCAAGAATAGTCCTGCAGCGGCACGAGAGATTGAGGCGAAACTTCGTGAACTGGCCGGGGTGCCGCCGCGTAGCGAGAAAAAAGCCGAGGCCAAGGAGGAGAAACCTGTGGCGCGCAGTGACGAGAAGCGGGTGCATAAGTAAGCTGAGGATGTTGGCTATGCGACGAGGACTGTCGCTGGTCCGAAGGGCCACTGTCCCCTTGCTGGCCCGCAGACAGGCGGGCTTGCGCGACCGACTTCCTCAACCTCCTCGTGTGTGGGTTCTAGGGTAGTACGGAGGGTGCGCGCGCGCAGGCGGAGAAGTCCGTTGTCCCTGGAAGAGTGGATGAAACTTGCGGTGCGGTATCTCGCTCGCCGGGATCGCACGGTCGCTCAGGTCGAGCAATTTCTCAGAGACAAGGGAGCCTCGCCCGCCCAGGCCAAGGAGACGATTGGCCGATTGTCC
>JBQTHY010000028.1:0-3442 GCA_052389395.1 Nitrospiraceae bacterium
ACCACTCCGATAGACACAACCGGTTTGCCTTCACTGTTTCTCAGTGGTGTGTACAGCAAGCTGATGGTCGCCCCAGCCCCGGTGCCTTTTCCGTTCAGTTCGACAGAGGATCCAACGGGAATTCCAAACAGCCCGGCACCCACCTGCTTTTGTTCGGCATGTCCCTCCCCCAGAAAGCTTGCGAAGGTATAAATATCGGCGCTCACCCCAAGGGATAGGTCATTAGTTACTTTATAGGCGATGGTGGGCTTGATGTCGATCAGCGGCAGCGCCGCGGACGTGACCGCTGTGTTGAAGGGACCGTCGACGGGATACCTTATGAGCAGTCCGAACGGCGACGTGAGGCCCAGCCCGACCGTCACATTTGAGAGGCTGGTCCATCCGAGAGCGCCAAGATTGCCGCTGAAATAGGTGTGGCCCGGAGGAGGAAATGCGACGCTGCCTTGGAAATCGCCACGGGTATCGATCCCTGCGGGATTCTTTGACTTAACCGAACCGCCGAGCAAGGCGATCCCCGTCACAGCCTGTAAGCCTTCAACTTGGCTAAGCCCGGCCGGATTGTAGTGAATGGCCGAGGCATCGTCAGCCTGGGCAACGAAGGCATTACCCTGTCCGGCGGCACGAGCACCTTGCGGCTGAAACCGGAGGGCCTGTGCAAGCACGATCGTGGGGAACAATAGCCATGCCACAGCCGTAGCAAGGCACCCTGCCTCACGTCTCATTCGACGCATCTGATCTGCAAGTCCATTGAGCTTGGTCCGCTCATTAAGCCTGATCGGTCATACCGGATTGAGGGCATTCTGACTAGACCCATTCGTATCTACCATATGGACCAGACGGCCCTATCTGGAATTACAAGAATCGTTTATGATGCGCGATAATGGTGTTTCTCTCACCAGGAGGTGACGTGATGGCTCGCGTCCAGATGAAACGCACCTTTCCGAAAACAATTTTTCAAGCGCTGTCTAAAGCTGAGTGCCAAAATTTCATCGAGGTCCTACACTACACTGCGCAGTCCGAAAGCTCCGAAGATGTCAAAGATGCGCTCTTCCGCTTTCAGAGTTTGTTTCCTTTTACACGTGTGATCGGCGGCCTTGCGAAACTGAGCCCAACGGGGACGTTCGGGGGCTTTACGAACGTAGTGAATGTGAGCTATCCGGAGGAATGGCTTCGTCTCTATTGGCAAGAGGGATATTTCGAGGTCGACCCGGTTTTCCAGGCCGCTCTACAGAAACCAGGAACCCAGCACTGGGAAACCACCTACAAAGAGGCTCAGTCAGAGAAACAACGGGAGTTCATCTTGGCCGCCAAGGAGTTTGGGCTGTCCGATGGCATTACGACAGGATCGGCAGATTCGGCCTGCGGCTTCGCCACGTTTTGCTCGTTCGCATCGGCGGAACGTATCGACTCGAACCGCTATCTGCCACTAGTGGAATATTTCGGTTACCACATTCATCTGGCACTCTTGCGGACCGCGCCTAAGAACTCGCAAGCACTCGACCGGTGCGTCAGAGAGCTCACCCTACGGGAACTCACGATTCTTAATTGGATGAAGCATGGGAAGACGAACTGGGAAATTGCCCAAATTCTCGGCGTGACTGAAAGAACCGTGCGGTTCCACGTGGAGGGCATTTTTTCGAAACTAGACGTCACCTCCCGCTCGCAGGCAGTGGCCACGGCGATCGAACACGGCCTGCCGAACGTGGTCTAGCCGTCTAGCCCGCTTTCTACCTTTCCATTCCAACCTTCACGCTATCTAGGCTGCAGCCGGCTCCTTTTCGGCAGGCACAACCTTGCCCCACGGTTGGTTCGAACCAAATGCCGGTAACGCTCCGTCTTCGCAGGCGCACAATGTGCGGTCACTGACCACCACTCCCGTGGGTAATTCAACGGTCGTCATCCATTTGAGGAATTCGGGTCTCCTTCGTCTGTTTTCTTCATCAAATCGCACCATGTCGTACAGTGCAGCAACTGACGGAGCTTCCGCAGGGGGGAGCGCCATAGCTTCTCCAATTTGCTCGCAGGGAAATCCCAGCGCCCGAAGCACCCGCAGGAACCGTTGCTCCACTTCGAGATAGTAGTACCGAATGTTATTTTCGACCGCCCACTGATAGATTCCCTTCAATACTGTGAGCAGAATCCTGGTCGACAGGCCTTTGTCATGAATCTCCGGCTCAATGGCGAGCCTTGTAATCTCCGCGGTGTCGGGCTTTTTCCTGATTGCATAACCAGCAGGAAGCAGAGCACACAGGTCCTTCTCCAGCATGAACTGCCCGGACGATGGAAGCAGACGCGCCATTCCCATCAATTTGCCGTCGTCGCGCAGAAGCCCAACTGTTGTGCCCCAGAGATCGTACAAATCCATTTCGCGTTGATCACTCGTCGTGGGGACCCATTTAAGCGTCTCGGCGAAGATCTTATGCCGAAGCCGATAAGACTCAAGGAGTTCATCGCCCGAGAGGGTTCTTACAAGAAAATTCCCTTCTTTGAACTCTATTCCTCTCAACCTTTTCATCGCATCCTCCTCGAGGCGAACAGGTGAGTTGCCCTCTGATAAGGCAATCCATTTCTCAAAATGCGTGCAATTCGTCACCTGGCGACCTCGCCAGGTGACGAAACGAGTGGGAACCGGGATACTACGCGATCAATCAGCGTCATTGGATTTATGCCTTGGCCATATTTCATCAAGGATAGTATTGCTTTGGATAAGGAACTGATGAAGGGAGGAGGTTCGAAACGGTGAAGGGCAGAAATGGGTTGCAGGTTATCAATGGATTACGATCGACATCTTCAAGGTTGGCACACACTCGTCCAGTTCAGTCAGAACAACTCCGTCATGTCAGTGAGGAATTACGTAGCTATCGCAGTGGTAATGTACACGCCAGCGGTGAGCTGACAGTCGCGCTCAAGGCCACGGAACACCGACTGAGTCACCTATTGGACGACCGGCAACGCGTCGCACGAGACCTGCACGACTCCGTGCTGCAATCTCTTTATGCAATCGGACTGAACCTTAAGACGGCTCTGCGAGTGAGCTCTCAGCAAACAACCTATGCCAAGCATTCCGGTGAGCAGGTCGTGGACCAAATTAACCATCTCATCCACGAGATTCGCAGCATGATTCGAGGGTTGGAGGGGGGGACAGTCCAGAAATTTGACCTGGCTTCAGAACTCATCACCCTGAGCGCGACCTATGAGCAGGCTGGCCGCTTACAGATCACATTGGATCTACAGTCCAACGCCATCGAAGTCTTGACCAAGGAAGAAGAGCAGGAGATTCTGAACATTGTGCGGGAGGCCCTCAGCAACTGTGTTCGCCATGCCGACGCCACCCAGGCCACCGTCTCCATCCGCATGCGGGGAACGAGAATCCGTGTGAGCATCAGCGACGACGGCATTGGATTTGCTATGGCTGACGTCCAGCCCCGAGGGTACGGCCTTG
>JBQTHY010000029.1:0-3303 GCA_052389395.1 Nitrospiraceae bacterium
AGATGGCGCATGAGAGCACCGACGTCATGCGCCGCCAGCCTGACGGCAGCTGGAAGATCGTCATCGACCATCCGTTCGGAGCTGATCCGTAAAGATTAGATCAAGAAGATTGTGACTCCTATCTTGAGGAGGTTTCTATGACTTTCTTTTCGCCTACCCGCATGTTCTTCTCCCTGATAGCCGCAGTCATCGTGTCGCTTTCGATACCATCGCCGCAAGTCGTCGCGCAAGCTGACGCACAGATCGCGCAGGCAATCGCTATGGTCGCTTCGATCGACAAACACCCTCGCTATCGAACTATCGAGATCGACGGCATCAACCTGTTCTATCGCGAGGCTGGACCAGCCAATGCGCCTGTGGTGGTACTGCTGCACGGCTTTCCAGCCTCGTCATTCATGTATCGCGACCTGATTGAACAGCTTGCGGGCCGATTCCACATCATCGCCCCGGATTACCCCGGCTTCGGTTATAGCGATGCGCCATCCCCCCAAACCTTTTCCTACACGTTTGATCACTTGGCGGACATCATTGAGAAGTTCACCGACCGGCTCGGTCTGGACAGGTACGCCCTTTATATGCAGGACTTCGGCGGGCCGGTGGGCTTCCGGCTTGCAAGCCGGCATCCGGAGAGAGTGTTTTCCCTCGTAGTCCAGAATGCCAACGCCAACGAAGAAGGATTGCCCGACAGCTTCTGGAAGCCGGCCCGAACGATGTGGCAAGACCCGACTCAGGCCAACTTCGACACACTCCGCGAAGCGGCCATGTCCGACCAAGCGCTTGAATGGAACTACACACACGGGGTAAAGGAGCCGGCGCGAGTCAATCCGGACAACTGGGTTCTGCAGCGAACTTTGGTGAACCGCCCCGGCAATAAAGACATCATGTTGGCGCTTCTCTATGACTACCGCACCAACCTAGGTCAGTACGCCCGATGGCATGAGTATTTCCGCAAGAATCAGCCGCCCATGCTGATCGTCTGGGGCAAGAACGACAGTATTTTCCCCGCCGAGGGCGCGCGCGCCTACTTGCGGGATTTGCCTCGCGCGGAGCTGCACCTGTTCGACACGGGACACTTCGCGCTCGAAGATAAGGGGGATGAGATCGCCCGCTTGATGCTCGACTTTCTGAGCAGAACGCTGCCGCGCCGGTGATCGACAGCCCACGAGCATCGATCAAGACCGTGGCATCACGATGTGACACATCACCTGGGCGAGGGCTGCGCATGGTCGCAGACCGGGCGCTGCCTGTAGGCAGCTGATCGGAGGCTTTGATGGACATGAAAAAATACTGGCTAGCGGTTCTGGCCTACGTGTTATGCACCTTTCTCATTGCCGCGCCCTGGCACCTGGTGTTGTTTAAGGCGGTGTACGACGAACTGGCCATCTTTACACGGAAGGAGCCACTGATCCCGCTCGGCCTGCTGTCGATGCTCATGCAGGGCCTCGTCCTGAGTTACCTGTACCCACTCTTCGCTCGAGGCAGACATTCAGCGAAAACCGGCGCCGTCTTCGGCTTACTCATGGGTGTGTTATTGGCCAGTTCGGCCGTCTTTGCCGAGGCGGGGAAACAGAACGTCACGTCATTGTCCACCTGGCTCGCGCTGGAGAGCCTATACTTCCTCCTCCAGTTCTCTCTGGTCGGCGCCGTCATGGGTACGATTTACGCGAAAGGAGAGTCTGCCCGTGGCCTACGATGAAGGACTGGCCGAGTGTGTTCGCGCCTTGCTCAAGGGGCAGCGCGGTCTTGTCGAGAAAAATATGTTCGGGGGCCTGGCCTTTCTCTCCAACGGAAAAATGTTCGCGGGCATCTTGAAGGACGAGTTGGTCGTCCGGGTCGGCCCTGAGGCCAATGACCGCGCGTTGAAAGAGCCTCACACAAGACCAATGGATTTCACGGGCCGGCCCATGAAGGGGTATGTTTTCGTCGGTCCGGAAGGCCTAGAGAGCGTGGCTCAACTGCGCTCGTGGCTCTCGTGGGGATTGGATTTTGTCAGGCGACTGAGGACGAAACAGCGACACAAGGATCGTCGCCAGTCAGTCAGAAGGGTCGGACCATGACGCCGATTCGAGACCTCCGGACTACCGATTCGATCGACGCCCCTTCTTTCTTATCACGGCCCAACGCTCGTTGGAGAAGCTCGTCGCAAACCCTGATCGGACTCCTCGTCCCGATCGTTTTCATGGAAGTGCTCGTGGGGTTGGCCGGGTGCAGCGCCAAGCAGCACGTCGCCACCGGCCTGATCGGTGGACACGCCATGACGACAACCGTGGATTCCGAACTGGCCGCGCACTATCTTCGTTTTCCCGCCGGCCTGTCTTCTTCCGCCGAGACCCTTATCGACAGGATCGTGTCCAAGTACGATGCCAGGCCGCTTGACCGGATCACGCTCCAGGAATTAGCTGCTGAAACATCCGTCGACTTTGCCACCATCTACTTTTGTCGAAGAATTCTGGCGCAGGGCGATAATCAGCGTCTCCAACAGGACTTCCTTCAGGACCTGCAACAACTCCGCGCAGAGCCGCCACGTTCATCCCAGACCGATGGAAGGCAAGCCTTCTACCGAATCCTATTCGTTCCTGGATTTCATTACAGGAGCCATCGGCATACGGGGGCGGACTTCGCCGCTCCACGTGCCTATTTGAATCAATTGGGCTTTGATACGGCACTGCTTGAAACAGGGGAAGACGGCACCGTGGAAGAAAACGCCGAGATCATTGCCGAGACCATCCGACAAGAGATGGCGAGGGATCGGCCGATCATCGTGGTGAGCACCAGCAAAGGCGGACCGGAAACAGCCCTCGCGCTGGGACATTTTCTCCAGGAGAAAGAGTGCCGGCGAGTCAAAGCCTGGGTGAGCATCGGCGGGCTCTTACGCGGGACCTACCTGGCCGACCAGGCAACCACCTGGTGGAAATGGTGGTTGGTGAAGCTCGTGTTTTGGGCGAACGGGATCGATGCGCGAAGCTTACCCACTCTCACGGTGCAAGCGAATCGCGACCGTTTCACGTCTCTGACGCTCCCGAAGCATCTTTACATGCTTCAGTACGTCGGCACCCCTCTGTCCGGTCAGGTCAGCCCCGACGTCTTGGATCGATACCGCGAACTCTCAGTTTACGGGCCCAATGATGGAATGACATTGCTGGTCGATGAACTCGTACCCGGCGGCCACGTCATCCTAGAGCCGGGACTCGATCATTTTTACAGAGACCCAGACATTAACCTTAAAGCGCTCGCACTGGCCAGTCTGGTGATGCGAGAGATTGGCGAGAGTGAGCAAAGGGGAAATGAATTGCAGTGAAAGAT
>JBQTHY010000030.1:0-4977 GCA_052389395.1 Nitrospiraceae bacterium
GAAATCTTGCGGAACCTGCTCTATGATGCGGCGAGCGGTGAAATTGATGTCCGATTGGATACCCTGGGGCTTGTGATTCTGGATGAATCTCAATACATCGCCGACCCTGAGCGCGGTGTCGTCTGGGAGGAAACGATCATTTTTTGCCCGACACAAGCCAAACTCCTCTTGCTGTCGGCCTCAATCGGCAACCCGCAGGACATTGCCGACTGGCTCACGTCCATCCGTCCGAGTTCCTGTCGGCTCGTCCGCCACAGTAAACGTTCCGTGCCACTCAGAGCCGGCTATCTCCATCCAAGCGGCAGACTCACTCCACTCTTCAAGACCCTGGGAATTCCCTACGGCCATCCGGGCCAGCTCCATCCCGAGGCCAAACGGCTCTTTTTCCAGTACGAAGAAGAGACTCTCCCGTCTGGACGACCGAGACGGAAGCCTCGATAAAGTCTAGAAGGTGTAGTTGATCCCTGCGGTAAGACCGTGACGGAGTGATTGAAACTCTGTCAGCGGGAAGGAAAATGATTGGCCGTCGGCGAGGTGATTCTCCCACGTCCCGTCGATCATCCGGTTCCACCATACGCGATACCCGACATGACCGGAGAGGGTTTTGGTGAAGCTCACCCTCGCACCAATATCGGCATCGGCTCCAAAGCCGATACCGAACATGGTGAAACTGGGGTCGAGGAAGTCGCTACGAAGGTGATGAGTGTCTTCGTTCTGGAAAACACTCAGGGGCTTCAGAATCGCCGCACCCTGAAGACTGAGCCATCGGGTCAGCCGGTATTCTGTTTGAATACCGGTCCGAATGGAATACCACCTACTGATGTTCGTGATGGCAAGCGTCGTGTTACTAGTTGGCGGAGCGCCTGGAACACATAACGGATCCGGACCAGGTGTGGTCGGATCTAAGTCAATCGTTGCCCCTGCATTGGAACAAGTGACCTGTCGAACTCCGAAAGCCTCGTGCTCCTGCCACCAATATTGAAATCCCACAATACCACTAAGACTGCCCCGCCCGTTTGGAAAGTTCACGATTCGCGCACCGGCGTCCGCATTGACGTAAAACAGACCAGCCCCGTTGATGTCGCTATGGGTTTGCAAAGAGGGACTTCCTCCATCAGGCGCCAGAAAATCGTCGTCTGTGAGACGGCCACCTCCGATAGAAGCCCCGCCGACATTCAACCGACCAAACCATCGTGGTCCCACGGAGACTGTAGCAGTCAACTCAACGACGTTGGCCGTATGATCCTTGTAGGTCAACTGTGACGTCGGATTGCCGAGCGGTGGCTGCGAGGACGCATCGTGGCTCCACCGAGTGTCTCCCACGCTAATCCAGGTTCCCAGGCCAACTTCTATCTTCACACGCGGACTTGGTGGCACCTCCTGGGCGAAAGCGTGGGGCAAGATTGCAAGAGTACCGAGCACGAGCGTCATCACTGAAACGACTCGTCCCAACCTCGCGACTCGTCTGCTCACCGGCGCACTCCGCCCCGCTGAATCACGACGGTATCGAAGCAGCGCTCGGCCGTATCCGGCATGACTCGTTGGCAGGCGGCTCGAATATCCTCTTCTTGAAATTTATGCTGCAGCGAGGCCGAAAACCAGACCAGCCACGTCCCGATGACACCCAGCAGCACAGCTCCCGCTGCCAAGTAGCCCCAGGTCAACCACGGAAATGCAGCGCCCTTGTCTGCAGCGGGTGGCGCCTCCTCCTGTGACACGAGATGAACCGACGGCATAATGGGATCTCCTGTCTTCAGCTGCTAAGGATCAAGCCACCCAAGACACAAGCATTCACGCAAATCATACCTGAGACCATTATTCCTGAATAGATTTTTCCATTCTCCACTCACCGTAAAAGGTGTGGAACTCGTACCTTCTGCCTTGGTAATATGCGCACGCGGTGGGATATGCGGTAGGAGCAGCAGGAGCTGACGAATCCTCCATTCCAACCCAGTAACAAATTTGCGTGCCGAGGTAGCTCAGTTGGCAGAGCACAGCCCTGAAAAGGCTGGTGTCGACAGTTCGATTCTGTCCCTCGGCACCACAACCCCTTCCAAATCTTCAGAACTCCAGCGCCAGTTGAGGCGATGCGCGATTGGTCGTTTTTGAGGCTTTTGGGGGTCTTTCTAAAAAGTGGTTGTCCAGATGGTTGTCCAAGGCGGACCGGCGATGAGCCACAAGGCAAACCACTTTCGGTGACCGGCTTCTTGGACCATATACGGAGGCCTTTGCATCCAGCCTTGAGCACCACCTGATACGATTTCATTTCTTGAGTTTCTCAGCGTCCATTTATAAGTTATGAGCCGATAGACAAGCGGACTCATAAGCCGCCTCTCGCATCATCCCATCGGATCAGCAATCTGCCCGTCGATGCAGGCTCCGGATCAGGTCGCACCGACGACCCACGGGTTTCGGTTCAGACGTGAATCGATAGGAAATGAAATCCCCAGGGGTCAAGGTCCACATAAAGTCCTGAATCTCGTATTTCGTCACCGCTCCGTTCGTACACGTTGTCTTGCACAGGGTCGCTTAATCGCCAGTGCCCCCCGGGAAGATCGGCCCAGGGTAGACGCACTCGGGCCTGCGATTGGCATTCGGCAAGATTGACGACGATCACACAGCGTTCGCTTTTCCGACGCCATGACCATGCGACGACATTGCGAAAACTGGAATTGTCGGGCCAGCCGCTGCACTCACATAAGCTCCACTCACCGTCCTTTAAGGCCGGATTGTTGACGGCGCTCAACAGCCGCCGATAAAAGCCCCGGAGCTCGGCATCGACCGGCTCCTCGGGAGCGCGTCGAAGAAACACGGGCAACCGGACACGCCTGCCTTCGAACTGCCCCTCGTGAAACAGCTTGGCGCCCGGCAAGGTGGCGATGGTGACTGCGGCAGCGCGGACCTTTCTGGCGTGAAAGGTAGCAGATGCCCTCGGCTCATCGTGGTTCTCGACAAACCGAACGAGCTTCTCCTGGTACGGCAGATCAGCGCAGAGATGGAGGCGCACCTGCTCGGCATCATCATGCTCCAGCCGATCATAGAGCCGTTTGTCATAGCAGTAATCGAACCCCTGCTGTTGCAGCTGCCACTCCAAGTCCCAATAGGCTTCGGCGATGAACAAGACGTTAGGATGTCGATTCCGAACGGCTGCGATCATATCGGGCCAGTATTCGGCCTGCGGCCTGGGGCCGGCCCGCGCTCCCCAGGTCCGTTCGAAAATGGGGTTCATCAGCAGCATCGCCATATCGCAGCGCATGCCGTCGCACTGATCGGCGATCGAGGAAACTGTCTCGGCAATCGCCCGGCGCAAGTCCGGATGAAAGCCATTAAGCTGCGCAACATCCGGCCACGGTGGAAAGTACGGATCGCGCCCGCAAGCCAGGACCCTGTCGCCCACCCGGAAAAATTCGCCCGCCCTCTGTGTCAGATCGTCGGCGCTGCCCTGGATGAAATAGTCCGGATGCTCCGTCACCCAGGGATGGTCCGGGGCCACGTGATTCGGCACGAAATCCAGGATCAGCCGCATGCCTCGGTCGGCCAGCATCTTTCTCGCAAAGGCAAGCCCCTCCGGACCTCCTAACTGTTGATCCACGACATACCGGCGCACACAATAAGGCGAGCCGACATTGTCCTGCGGCAAGAAATCAGGCAACGCTCGGCGAAAATCCGAAAGGAGACCGTCGTTCCGCATCGAGATGGCGAGGCCGGCTGTGCTGCGCTCCCACACGCCCATGAGCCAGACGGCGTCGAACCCGTACTCGGCGATGGCGTCCCATTCCTGCTTGGGAACCGTGGCGAGGGTGACAGACCTATTGAGCTTTCGGCTCAGTTCAAACAGCCAAACCCCGGTGTTGTACTCATAGATCAGTGGGCGTCGCGGCCACCTTGCCATGATAATCCCCCTCCTCTGACCCGGAATACGATTCATGACTTCCTGCCAGCTTATTCAAGCCCTGGGTGATTTCGTTGCTGCGCTGAACCCCGTACCACGGCTTCATCCATCCTCCGTAGCAGGCTACTGCGGAGGACGGGCAGGTGGGGCTTCCTGTGGTACGGGGTGAACGGTTGAAGCCACCCTTCTCTGAACCAGTTTTCTGCTGTGGCAAATCCAAAACTTTTCTGAAGGCGACCGATGAGGCCGTTCCCACTGGTTTGGTGACGCGGGAGTCATTGACGCCGTCATTCATCAGACAGTTCCGCAGGACGGGGAAGCCGCCGTAGCCATGGGAGCGGTTGCAGAAAGAACCGACCCGTTGGATGGTGCCCGGGCGATCGAGGCAGCCAGCAAGAATTCCGTGGTGGTGCACGCGAAACCGACCAGGATTGGTAACCTGCCGGCCGCTCGGGCACGTCTGGAAGGCGATTCAAAGGTGACGATCGATGTCACCTGGATCGCTCATGCCGGTTTGATCTATCAAATTGCGGGCCTCGCGCCAAGACACCGCTTTGAGACTTTTCGTCCTGCGTTCGACTCTGTGGTGCAGAGCTTCCGACCTCTCTCACCCGAAGAGCGTGACGCAATCCGCGAGAAACGCATCCGACTTGTGAAGGCCCGCGCAGGAGAGCGCCTTGAGACTCTGATCGCCCGTTCACATTCAAGCTGGAAGCAGGAGCAGACCGCGATTGCCAACGGATTGGTGAGTACTGAACCCCTCAAAGAAGGACAGGTCATCAAGGTCGTCGTGGCGGAGCCGTATGTTCCGAAGAAATGACCGGCGCGAGCACTGAGCGGATTACCTCTGTGGCTACCGTACAGCGACTCTTGGTAGAACTATTCCATCAGCCAATTGATCTGCCTGACGTTCACGCTCTTCTTCAGGTTACTTGGCCAGTGTCCGGACATACGCCAGCACATCCCGGCTGTCTTGCTCTGAGAGCCGAACCTTCCATGGCGGCATGTTCGGCTTCCCTTCATGGATTGTCCTGAGGAGGGCTGAGTCGGATTTCTTCTGCGTCGACGGCGACGTGAGGTTGTCC
>JBQTHY010000031.1:0-11287 GCA_052389395.1 Nitrospiraceae bacterium
TGCGCCGCCCAGCGGGCTGGGAAATAGCCCGCCACCAATGTTGCAACTGCCGCGAGGCCGATGGCTTGGACGAGCGCGCCGACCGGCACGATCATTTGGATGGTCCAGCCAAATGATTGCTTGTTGATCACTTTGATGAGCAAGAGCGACACCAAGCCACCGCCGATGAGCCCCAATGCGATTCCGACCAGCCCCAGATACGCTGCTTCCCAAAGCACCAGTTGCCTGATCTGTCCCGTGCTGCCGCCGATGGCGCGTAGGGTGGCGAATTCCCTGCGCCGTTCCAGTACCGATGTAACTAACGTATTCACGATGCCGAGCATGGCGATGATCACGGCAATCGCTTCGAGCACATAAGTGAGCAGGAACGTCCGGTCGAAGATTTCGAGGATCTCTTTTCGGAGTTCCGCGTTGCTGATCAACAGAGGCGGAAGCCCGCCGCCATTCGCTTCGTTCAATTTCTCCGAGATCTTCTGTCTCACTTGATCCACGTCCGCTCCGGCGATCAAATAGACGGGGAACACAGTGACGGACTTGTCGTGCCACAGCGATTGATACAGTCCCCGATCCATGACGAGTTTCCCCCCATCGGTCGCATAGTCGTAGAATACCGCGACGACGGAAAACTGCTTGGCTCCTTCCGGCGTCATGATTTCAAGGGATTCTCCCTCGTGAACCCCCAGCCGGCTGGCTAACACTTCCGACACGAGAATTCCTCCGGTCTCTGCAGCCTGGTTGAGCTGCTCGAACGAGTCACCTCGACGAACAAGATACCGACTTCGCTGCCCATGCAGGCGCAAATCACGCGACACGATCGCAATGCGCTGGCCATTTACCTCAACGCGGACATCACGATAGGAATCGACCGCCGCGACTTCCGGGATGGATGAGAGGACCGCCAGCCAAGAGGGGGGAAGACTTCGCCCGGCACTTCCCGCCTCCGTGCCGCGTAGCCACGCCGACGGCGCCACCACCACGTCCGCGATCACTGTATCGTTGATCCATAGTTCGATTGTGTACCGGAAACTCCGAACCATGACCAGCACGCCGATTATGATCGCGAGCCCGACCATGAAGGCGGATACCGTCACTCCATTGCGGCCCGGATTCCGTGATGCGTGATCGACCGCAATTCCCCTCATCACACCCTGTACCCCGGGCAGGCGAGTCTCTCGCCGATTGTCCCTTCTCCACCCTGTGATACAGATCGGGGCAAGACAGGACAGTCCCGCCAGCACACAGAACGTGGCGAGATAGCCCGGCACCGGGACACCTCCCACCGGTCCAGTCAGACTCAAGAGCCCCCCCATCACGAGAAGTCCCAATCCGATCCAACCCAGCATGCCCACCCGGAGTTGCCGGCTGGCTTCGTAGTCGCCGGGAGACAACGCCCGAACGGTCGCAGTTCGGCTCGCATCCACACTCGGCCCAATCGCTCCGATCATGGAGACGCCACACCCGACTAGAATGCCTTCGAACGAGATCGCCCAGAACTGACTTGTCCCGAAAAGACCGCTTTCTCCCGTTCCCACCGGGACATACAAATCCGAAATCGTTCGACTTAGGAGCGCGACCAGCTTCTGGGCCAACAGCATGCCTGTTCCGCTCCCGATGACTCCCCCCACCAATCCAAGCAAGGCGGCTTCAGCCAAAAAGAGACCCGCCACACGCGACTGCGTCATCCCAATGGCCCGATAGATCCCGATTTCGCGCCGCCGCTGAGCCACGGCAAAGGCCATGGTGTTGTAAATCAGAAACATGCCGACCAAGAGCCCCACCCAACTGAGCACCGTTAAATTGAGACGGAACGCCCGGACCATTTCGTCTACCTGTCTTGTCCGGCTCGTCGGTCTTCCGACTGTGATGTGCGGCGGTATAACGGCACGTACATCCTGCGCAACTTCTTCCACGGATCTCTCTGCATCTGTAATGAGGTCGATCCGATCCAGTCGCCCGACCATTCCAAACGTGATCTGTGCAGCGGCGATATCCATCACCGCGAGGCGATCCCAGGACGAGGCGTAATCGGAGGCATCCTGCAGGATGCCTGTAACCAAGCAGGTTACCAGCCGTGACCCAAACTGTAGATCGACCCTGTCGCCCGCCGACAGATTCCACTCGGCTGCCAGCTTCCGACCCAGGAGCACAGTCTCCGGATTGAGCACAGTCTCCAGCTGCCGTTCTGTCGGCCGCCGACTAAGGCGAAACCCCCGCGAATCGGCCTCAGCCAGGAGATCCAGCCCGAGCACTTGCACAGCCTGACTATGGTTGCCTTTGCTCATCCTGACTGCCGTTTGAAGAATCACCGGAGACGCCGACGTGACGCCAGGCACTTTCCGCACCGTGGTA
This sequence comes from Nitrospiraceae bacterium, assembly GCA_052389395.1. Lineage (GTDB taxonomy): Bacteria > Nitrospirota > Nitrospiria > Nitrospirales > Nitrospiraceae > Nitrospira_D. The sequence continues at coordinate 2,350 of JBQTHY010000031.1, forward strand.
ATGAGCCGTTCATCAAGCCCCAGCCCCCCTTCGGAAATCTCCAGCGTTGTCGGACCTGCCACCGTCAGCACCGCCTGCTCGAACGAGCGCAGCACATCGACGTTGGCCGTCCGTACCGCTACGGAGGCGGACACCCCAAGGGCGACCCCGATGACAGTCAACAAGATACGCAGCGGCCGCTGCGCCACGTGCGCGGCGAGAATCAGCGGAAAAACCTTGATGAAGGACGGCATCAGCGGTCGGATTGACACAATGAGGAGCGCCTCTTGTTTAGCCGTTCACTCGGAGGACCGAGGACACGCGGGGCCTGATGAGTCTGTGCACATATCGGTGGTTTCGTTTACACACTTTCCTTCCTTTGTTACACTGACTTTCGAACTTCGAAGAGGAGAAGACGATGGCGAGAACCAGAGGGAATACAGCACTTCAGCTTGAACGGACCGAGCGCAGCCACAAAGCGGCGCTGCAGATCACTCCTCGCCAACTCGAAATCCTGAAGATGGTCGCCATGGGACACACCAATCGAGAGATCGCCGCCTCGCTGGACATCAGCGTCCGCACGGTCGAAGTCCACCGCTTCAACCTGATGCGCCGACTCCACGTCCGTAACGTCGCCCAACTCCTGCGTCAAGCGCTGCAGCAGGGGCTACTTCCTCGTAATTTCGGCCTGAAGTAACCTCACAACTCTTTCACTCTTCCACGACAATCCGCGATGGAGAGGTACCCCTTCTTCGCCAAGAACGCGGCCAGCTCCGCTTCCAGTCGGCGGAATACATCCAGCCCTTCCTCAACCAGCACTGTGCCGATCTGGATTGCAGAAGCTCCGCACAATAAGTGCTCGAACGCATCGATCCCATCGACGACCCCGCCAGTCCCGATGATCGGGATCCTTCCCTCAAAGAGTTTGTAGAACGCGCGAACATTCGCCAGCGCAACCGGCTTGATGAGCCTGCCACCCAATCCACCGAATCCACCTTTGGGCTTGATGACGACGGTTTCCAGTTCCGGATCGACCACCAGCCCGTTGCCAACCGAATTAATCGTGTTGAGAAAATCAACTCCGCAGCGCCTAATCACGTTGCCCATCATCTCCTGATGCGCCGGATCGAAATAGGGCGGCAGCTTCACTCCCATCGGGACCGTAATGACTTTGCGTACCCGCTTGAGCAATCGCTCGGACGCATCCGGATCGTAACCGATCTGGGGTTTGCCCGGAATATTCGGACAAGAGAGATTCACTTCGATGAGGTCCGGTTCGGCGGCATTGATCGTGGTTGCGATGGTCGGGAAGTCATCTTCACAGAGCCCTGCCACACTCGCGATCACCGGCTTGCCGAATTTCTTCAACTCGGGAATCAGCTCAGCGTAGGCCTTGAAGCCTAGATTGGGCAGCCCCATAGAATTGATCGATCCGCCGAGAAATCCATAGTAGCGCGGTTCGGGATTTCCTTGGCGCGCTTCGACCGTCATCGACTTGGTGACGATCGCCCCGGCTCTTGATTTTCCAAGCGCCACAAGTTCGTCACGGGTCACGCACAGCGCCCCAGCGGCGTTCATGAAGCAACTGGGAAACGCCACGCCGGCGATGGTTGTCGATAGATCAGTCATGAGGACACCAGTTCGGACACCCCGCCGGTCCGCACGACGAGCCGGCCGTCTTGCATCATCCATGTGTAATCGGCCGTCTGCGCCGCATGCCCGCTGTGGGTAACGAGCAGCACGGTCTGTCCCCCCGCCTTTGCCAAAGTCCTGATGAGCGTCATAATGTCTGCTCCCTGATGCGAGTCGAGGTTCCCCGTCGGCTCATCCGCCAGCAAGAGGCGCGGTCGATGCACCAGCGCCCTCGCTATCGCCACGCGCTGCTGTTCGCCGCCGGACAGCTCGCCTGGCCGATGATGTCGCCGATGGTCCATCCCGACCATGTCCAAGACTTCATTTACCCGATGTGCCAGGGTGCCTCCGCTGTCGCCGCGCAACATCAACGGAAGCGCGATGTTTTCCTCGGCCGTGAGCCCATGGACCAGATGGAACGCTTGAAAGACAATGCCGATGGTTTCCCGCCTGATCGTCGTCCATTCCTGGCTGGTCAGGTTCTTGGTGGATCGCCCATCGAGCAGAATGTCTCCCGCTGTGGGTACGTCCAGGCCCGCAATGAGGTTCAAGAGCGTGCTCTTGCCGCAGCCGCTCGGCCCTACGAAGGCGCAAAATTCTCCCCTTTGTAGCTCCAGATTAAGGTCGTGCAACGCGACGACCGTGGCCTCCCCGCGAGAGTAGGTTTTTGAGAGGTGTTTCAGCGTAAGCATGGAGAAACTCACGAATCCGTCAGCCGGTGAGAGGTCAACCTCCCCCTCATGACTCAACCGCCCTCGTATAACACAACCATTTGGAAACCGACAACCTTGACAGAGCACACCCCTTCACCATAAAGACACCATCACGTCCCGGGCCGCTTGTTAGGCTCTTCAATGACTCGAAGTCTTTCAGCGTCTATACCAGGATTCATGCGTCAGGCAATCCGGTTTCTCTTGCCTGTCGATTGTGCGGCTTGTGGCGCCCCGCTAGGCGACGACCCAATCCCCCTTTTTTGCGCCAGCTGTTGGAGAACGATTTCGCCGCTGGCCCATTCTCGTTGTGGCCGGTGCGACCGCCCCTTCCCTTCACCGGTCGCGACAGTCTATAGCCCGACCCATGTCTGTCACTCCTGCGCCGAGCGTCCACCCTCCTACACCAGAGCTTGGACCCTCTATCCCTATCTTCCTCCGCTCCAAGACGCTATCTGTCTGTTCAAATATAGAGGGAAGGTCGCGTTGGCCTCACCGCTTGCCCGCCTCATGATCGACCGACTTCCACCGCTCGATTCCTTGGATCTCATCATGCCTGTTCCCCTGCATGCGCAGCGGCTGCGTGAACGGGAGTTCAATCAGTCACTGCTCCTCGCCGATCGAGTCGCGCGTCATCTTGATATTCCTGTTTCCGCTACCAATCTGATCCGGATTGCTCAGGCACCGGCGCAGACCACGCTCTCTCGGAAAGGCCGATTGAAGAATCTCCGTGGCGTGTTCGCCCTGCACCATCCAGAGTCAATCGCGGGCAAACGCATCCTGCTCATTGACGACGTGTTTACCACCGGCACTACGGTGAATGAATGCGCGAAAACCCTCCGCAAAGGAGGCTCGGGCAACGTATTCGTATTGACCTTGGGGCGAACGATGGATGTGGGAACCGTCCCAGACCGAATTTTGGCCCAACAATTCCACCACTCTCTGGGACAGCCTGGATGGTGATCAATGCCGATTTATGAGTTCTTGTGCCGGGACTGCCGGAAGCGCAGTTCCATCTTGGTCTTGAATCCTCGCAATCCCGCGCCAGCCAGCTGTCGACTTTGCGGCAGTTCGAATGTGGAACGCCTCCTGTCACGATTTGCTGCTCCCAAGTCAGAAGAGGCGCGGCTCGAATCGCTGGCGGATCCCAGCAAACTCGGCGGCCTGGACGAAAATGACCCGCAAAGCGTCGCCCGGTTGATGAAGAAAATGGGTCAAGAAATGGGCGAAGATGTGGGCGATGACGTGGAGGCGATGATGGGTGAAGCTGGAAATGACGAGGGAACAACAGAAGCCAATGACAGTCTGTGACATACATCGTCATGATTTTTCACTTGACATTCCTTCGGCGATCCATAGAATGCGCTCAATGCTGGGAGTCGCATGAACCTTCACAACGACGACAACAGGTGGTGGAATGGGGACGGCCCCAAAGAGCGAATTGATGACGGTGACGGAAACCTGCCGGTATCTGAAAATTACCCCACGTACTCTCTATCGCTACTTACAGAGTCGGCAGATTCCCGCCTTCAAGCTTGGAAAAGAATGGCGATTCGTACGCTCGGATCTCGAACAGTGGATCCGCGAACGAACCAGGACCGCCGTACAGTCCTAAACTAGGAGTCCTTTCATGTTCGCTGGTGAGTATCTCTGCAAAGTCGACGAAAAGGGGCGATTCATCGTGCCCTCACCCATTCGCGAACAGATTGAAGCGGATGGTCAGGCGGTTGTGTTCCTGAAGGGGCCGGAGCAGTCCCTGTTGATCTACTCTACCGGGGAATGGGAAAAAGTCCTTGAGCGGACAAAGACTTCTCTAGACGAAGATCAGAGCCGCCTCTTTATGCACTTTGTGGTCTCCGAAGCCGGCACCTCAGAGATCGACAAGACCGGGCGCATTCTGATTCCCGGCCGATTGCGAAAGATGGTGCCGGTCGATGAGGATCAAGAAATCATCCTCGTCGGCCTCTATCACCGTATGGAAGTTTGGAACCCCAGCGAGTGGCGCCGTTATATCTCCCGCACGGAAGACCGCCACGAGCAAAACATGGCGAAGATCCTGAATCTTTTGTAGGGCGTCGCCATGCCATCCAGCCGACATCGCATAACCTCCCGCTCATCAAGACTTCCCATTCGCGTCACCTCATACCGCCCCTCAGGTATCAGGAGCACCGCATCAATCCACGCTCATTCATGGCCCGTTGACCACACTACACTGTTGGCGCAGCTGAAGTCTCCGAGAAAAAACCCCTTGCTGCAGGCTACGCTGTCAGCGCCATCCCTGTCTGCCGATAGCCTGCTGATTACCCTACCGGTCCCACCGAGCATCAACCATCAATATGCCACGGTGAACGGACGGCGGATCTTGTCATCCGCTGGTCGCGCCTACAAAACGCAGGTGGGGCGGCAGGTCGGGGTCGCGCTGGCCCAATCACCCGCTCGTACCTCTCTGATGGATCGACTTCATTCAGGACCACTCGTTCTCTCCATCCGATTCTTTTTCAGCTCTGCCCTACGACGCGACGTAGATGGCGGCCTCAAGATCGCCCAAGATGCGCTCTGTGAAGGCCTCGGCCTGAACGACAATCGGATCGTCGAAACCCATCTCTACAAGGATTTCGACAAGAACCATCCGCGCATGGAGGTCTCACTTTCTCTGGCTTCCGCTTTGCGCCATCACCCCTCTTCACCCCGTACCACAGAAAGCCCTTCCTCCTACCGATAAGTGGGCGAAGAACGTGTTTTCACGGTGGAGCGGCAAGGGGGGTCTGAGGCGGTTGATGATCCGATTTGCCTCGACGAGGGGGGAAGAATACCTTATTCGTACCTTAACGCGTCGATTGGATTGAGCCTGGCGGCCCTATTAGCGGGATAGAGGCCGAAGAAGAGCCCGACGGCCACGGAAAAGAAGAAGGCTCCGGCTATCGTATTGCCAGAAATGATGGTGGGCCATCCCGCGATCACGGTCGTCAGTCGCGCTCCTAGAACCCCGAACAGAATTCCAATACAGCCGCCTACCAGGCTGAGCGTCATTGCTTCGATCAGAAACTGCATCAGAATATGACGCCGTTTGGCCCCCACCGCCATCCGCACGCCGATCTCTCTCGTCCGCTCCGTCACCGACACCAACAGAATATTCATAATTCCGATGCCGCCGACCAAAAGCGAGACGGACGCGATGGCGAACAACATGACCGTCAGCGTCTCGCTGGTTCCTTCCTGAACCTTCCCGATGTCGACCTGTGTCCTGATTGTGAAATCGTCCTCTTGGTCCGGTTGCAAGCGATGCCTCAGCCGAAGCGCTTCGCGGATCTGGGTCACAGCGGGATCCAGATCGTCCATTCGTTCTGTCGAAGCAAACAAGGCCCCGACAGAGCCCAGGAACTGCGTGCCGAAGACTTTACGCTCCGCTGTGCTGAATGGAATGAAAATAATGTCGTCTTGATCTGAGCCTTGAGCCGACTGGCCCTTCGGGGCGAGAACACCGACGACGCGGAACGGGACATTCTTGATCCGAATCACGGCCCCCACGGGCTCCTCCCCGAGGTCAAACAGATTCTCGACGACGGTCTGGCCGATCAGCGCAACCCGCGCAGCGGTATCCACCTCCAACTGCGTGAAGGGACCGCCGCTCTCATACGACCAGTCTCTGATTGTCAGATAACTCGGCGAGATACCGTTCACAGGCGCGTTCCAGTTTCTATTGCCGTTGACGATCTGCATCACCTCCCGCTTCGCCCAACCAGTATCGTGCAACAACGGAATGCGTTTCTTCAGGTCCAGGCCATCCGACATCGTTAGCGTAACCCTACTCCCCTGCCCTCCGTGCACCCCGCCGGCTGTGATGGAGCCCGGTAGGATGATAATCATGTTGGTCCCCATGCTGGCCACGCGCTCCGCCACCGCAGCCTTGGCACCCTCTCCAATGCTCACCATTGCGATCACTGCGCCGACCCCGATGACAATCCCCAGCATGGTCAGTCCGGCTCTGAGCCGATTGCGGCAGAGAATTCGAATCGCCGTCAACACAGTAAGCAGGATAAACGCCGGCATTAGGCTTCCGTTCGCGACAGGGATACGCTCGGGTTTGTGCTGCGATCGCTCAAGACGCGGCCATCCTTGAGCACCACTTCACGCTCAGCATATGCCGCGACAGCTGCTTCATGCGTAACGAGAATAATCGTAATGCCCTGCTCTTTGTTCAACCGTTCAAGGATCGTCATAATTTCTCGACTCGACTCAGTATCCAAGTTCCCGGTGGGTTCATCGGCCAAGAGCAAGGACGGCGCGGTTACCAACGCCCGGGCTATGGCCACACGTTGCTGCTGCCCCCCCGAGAGTTGTGCAGGATAGTGCTGCTCACGTCCTTGAAGCCCAACGCGACCTATTGCCGTCGTGGCCAAGGCACGTTGTTCTCGCAAGGGCAGTCCGCGATAAAAGAGAGGTAATTGTACATTCTCCAGCGCACTCGTCCGGGGAATCAGATTGAAGCTTTGGAACACAAATCCGATCTGCCGGTTTCTGATATCGGCCAGCTCGTCAGCCCGCAGCGCCGCCACGTCGATACCCTTCAGCCAATAGCCCCCTCTGGTCGGTTGATCCAAGCAACCCAGGATATTCATCAGGGTCGACTTCCCCGAACCGGAGGCACCGATGATCGCGACAAACTCGCCCTGCTCGATTGAAAGATCCAGTCCGCGGAGCGCCTCGACCGCAACATCACCGAGACGATAGATCTTCCAGAGTCCTTCGCAGCGAATGAGCGGAGCCATCAAACATGAACCTGCATCGAGGATCTCATTACAACCGGACACAACAATGGGCAGGGAAAAGAGGCCGCGATCGCCGCTGCTGCCACCTGACCCTGCCCACGAACAATCGCTATAACCCACGATTTCGAGGTGAGCGGCGTTGACCACCGCCGAACCCAGGGGGTAGCTCACTGGTCCGTCGCTCGTCTCGCGACGTATCAATCCCCACGACCACCATATCACCCTCAGTCACAGGACCGGCCACAACTTCGGTCGAGACCCCATCGGAGATTCCTGTCTGAATGGTCATTGGCTCCAGGTCGCCGGACGCCCCTAGCTTCCAGATCGGTCTTGTCTGTCCGCCAGATTCAGGAAGGACGGCCGTTAGTTGTCCACCGCCCGCACGCGCCTCTGCCTTTACCGATCGCCCTCCGCCGCTGTAGCCCTCCGTCCGATCGCTCTGTGGGGGACTGAACCGCAAGGCAGCATTAGGGATTTTCACGACGTGATCCTTCTGTGCCACGACGATGGAAACATTGGCCGTCATGCCTGGTTTGAGCCGAAGGTCCTGATTGTCCACCGCGACGACCACGTTGTAGGTCACGACATTCTGCACATTGATCGGCGCTAATCGAACTTGCCGTATAATTCCCGCAAATCGCTCACCTGGGTATGCATCCACCGTGAAAGTCGCTTCCTTGCCCTCGGTCATGCCGCCGATGTCTGACTCACTCACATTGGTATCAACCTGCATTTTCGTCAGATCGAGGGCGATCAGAAAGAGGTTCGGCGTGGCAAAGCTGGCTGCTACCGTCTGACCGACTTCCACGTTGCGCGCAACCACAATGCCGTTGACCGGCGATTTGATCACAGTGTATTTCAATTCCAGCTCGGCTGACCTCAACGCCGCATCTGTTTGTTTCACCTGCGCCTCAGCCACCCTCACTTGCGCTTCTGCGCTTTGGTAATTGGTGAGCGCGACATCCACATCGTTCTGTGAAACGAACTGCTGCGCCACCAAAAATTGCACACGATCGAGTTCCCGCTTGCGCTGAGCCAGATCCGTCCTCGCTCGACCCACGTTCGACCGCGCCATTTCGAGGTTGCTCACGGCTTGCTCGCGGCGGGCCCTGAAGGGTTCGGGATCAATGACCGCCACTGTCTCCCCCGCCCTCACCCGCGAGTTGAAGTCCGCATGAAGACTCTTGATCATCCCAGAGACTTGGGTACCCACCTGCACCAAGACGACGGGATTAATCGTCCCGGTTGCACTCACGATCGAGACGACTGCCCCGCGCTCCACTGCGGCCATTCGGTACCGGAACGGCTCCTTGCGTTCCCCGTTGAAGAACACATAGCCACCGATGGCCAGCCCGATGGCGACCACTCCAAGGATTAAGCCAAGACGTCGCATGTATTGACCCTGCAAATTGTTCAAGAATGCGCTAATTCTATCAGGAAGCCCCGGGCGAATCATCCTCTGTCAAGCCACAATAGAAAGGCCCGTTTTCTTCCTCAGAAGACATGCCGAGGTAGGGCATCATCGTTGCCTGTGTTGGTGTCATAGATGAGCAGGCGCAGCCAGGCCCTGAACGCTCGTCTTCACGGAGCGCACGGCACGCTGACCATCCGGTCCTCCTTATGAAGGCTGGCATTCTATCAGCAAAGAAGATAGATCGAGCTTGGTCCCAGCGAATGGGATCCGGGCTGGATTCCGGATTGGCTGAGCACCGGGACACAGACTAGTAGGTTAACAATTCATCGGTCTCGTTCATTGCGGCAAAGCGTTCACCTTCGTTCCTTCTTTCACCGGCGACTCAATCTTGATGTTCGGTCCTTGCACTTTGGGGAGTAGTCCTGCGCCGGGCT
>JBQTHY010000032.1:0-2648 GCA_052389395.1 Nitrospiraceae bacterium
GATCAGGAGAGAGGAGATTCCATCATGTTTGTGGTCGTAGGTGCCACGGGGAATACCGGATCAGGAGTCGCAGAGACCTTGTTGAGCAGGAAGCAGCCAGTGCGGATCGTCGTGCGTTCAGCCGACAAGGGTGCGGCGTGGAAATCGAAGGGGGCGGAGGTCGCCCTCGCCTCGCTCGACGATGTGTCCGCGTTGATAAAAGCCTTCGAAAAGGCCGAAGGTGTCTATCTTTTGATGCCGCCGAACTATGGAGCCACGGCCTGGCTTGGCGATCAGCGGTCTCGTATGGACCGAGCGGCAGAGGCGGTGAAGAGAAGCGGAATCGGTCATGTGGGGTTCCTCTCGTCGGTCGCTGCACATATCGCCGAAGGCACTGGCCCTATCAGGGCGTCTCGGTATGGAGAACAGGTGCTGGGAAAAGCAACGAAGAATCTCACAATCCTCCGCCCCTGCTACTTCATGGAGAATTGGCTGCCTGTGATCAGCGCGGCAAAAGCGAACGGGGTTCTGCCGACATTCATCGCGCCATCGGCGAAGATCCCCATGATTGCAACCGACGACATCGGTGGTATCGGCGCCGAGCACCTCATTGCCGGCGGCAATGGCCGACAGTTCGTCGAAATGGCGGGACCGGAGGACTATAGTCCGGAACAAGCGGCCGCCGCGCTGGGGCAGCTGCTCGGTCGGACGGTGACGGTTCAGCATGCGCCGCTGAGCGCGGTGGTGCCGACGTTCAAATCATTCGGATTTTCTGATGAGGCCTCGCGCCTCTTTGAGGAGATGTACGCGGCCATCGCAAAAGGCGCGATCAGGTACGAGGAACCGGCGAACCTTGTGCGAGGGACCGTCACCCTCGGCGAGGCGTTCTCGAAGATGGTTGCTTGAGTCAGCGGCAAGGAGTCACAGTGATGGAACCGACATTGTTGCACCGCATCCAGAGTGAACAGGCCGATAACCACGGTTCAGCGCGCGCCGAACTCCTCGACGGATCGGATGCGGAGTTGTTGGATGCGTACTCCCGAGCCGTAATTCACGCAGCAGAGCGAATCAGTCCATCGGTCGTGAATATCGACGTAAAGCATCGGATAATGATGCGGAGGAGTTCCAGTCAGCCGGCGCCGCGCGAAGCGCAGGGGAGTGGATCCGGATTCATCTTTACGCCGGACGGGTTCACGTTGACCAACAGCCACGTCGTCCATGCAGCAGACGGAATTGAGGTCACGCTCTCCGATGGCCGCCGCATCCAGGCCGATTTGATCGGAGACGACCCAGACACGGACTTGGCTGTGATTCGGATCGATGCGCTTGGCCTCGTGCCGGTTGAGTTGGGTGATTCGCGGAAAATCCGCGTCGGCCAAGTGGCGATCGCGGCCGGCAATCCCTACGGATTTCAGTGCTCCGTAACTGCTGGGGTTGTCAGTGCGTTGGGTCGCACGCTCCGCTCGAACTCGGGGCGGTTGATCGATAGCGTCATCCAAACCGATGCGGCGCTGAACCCGGGTAACTCCGGCGGCCCATTGGTGAACTCGCATGGCGAGGTGATCGGTGTGAACACGGCAGTGATACGCCCTGCGCAGGGCATCTGCTTTGCCATCGCGATCAATACAGCCAAGTTTGTCGCCGGAAAACTCCTAAAGGATGGCAAGATCCGACGCGGGTACATCGGCGTGATGGGGCAGAATGTACCGTTGCCCCGCCGTGTCGTGAGGTTCCATGAGCTATTGGTGGAGAGCGGAATTCTTACCGTCTCCATCGAAAGGGACAGTCCCGCCGAACGTGCGGGTCTGGCTGAGGGGGACGTGATCATTGCGTACGGGGACCAACCGGTCCGGGACATCGATGGGTTGCACCGCTTGCTCGTGGAAGAGAAAGTAGGTCAACGGACACCCTTGACGTTCCTTCGTCGCGGTGAACGGCTCGTGCGCACGATCATCGCAGAAGAAACGCGAAAGGAGGCCTGATCATGGAGGCGGGAAGCATCACGACCCCGACGATCGAACTCCGGCGCGCGACCAAGCGGTTTCACACCCGGATCGGGTGGCTCGACTCGTACCATTGCTTCAGTTTTTCGAACCATTACGATCCGTCGAACACCCATCACGGGCTGTTGATGGTGAGCAACGATGATCGAGTGAAAGCCGGCACCGGGTTCCGAACCCATCCGCATCAGGATATGGAAATCGTGACCTGGGTGCTGGACGGCGAACTGGAGCAGAAAGATTCGGAAGGTAATACAGGCATCATCTATCCGGGACTCGCACAACGCATGAGCGCCGGGACGGGCATCTGGCATTCTGAAATGAACCCGCGCGACAACAAAGATGTGCACTTCATTCAGATGTGGGTGGTGCCCGATACGCAGCGAGTTAATCCGGGCTATGAGCAACTCGATATCAATGGCCATCTCGAGAAGGGCGGTTTGGTCCCGATTGCTTCTGGAAAGGCGCACCATGCCGCGATCTCGATTCGCCAACGGGGAGCGGTCTTATGGGGTGGGCGCCTGAAGCCTGGAGAAACGGTCACAGTGCCGGACAACAAGTACGTGCACCTCTACGTTGCCAACGGCGCTGTGCAGCTGCAAGAAACCGGAAGACTAAAAACCGGAGATGCCGTGCGACTCACCGCAGCCGGAACGCAGACACTCACCG
>JBQTHY010000033.1:0-5400 GCA_052389395.1 Nitrospiraceae bacterium
GAGAGGTGCGGAAGCGGACGGCTATGCCGCAGCGCTGTTACTGTTGCCCTTTCGCCTTCCAGTCGTCGAGGAACTTCTTCAAGCCGACATCGGTCAGCGGGTGCTTGAAGAGCGATTGGAACACGCCGTAGGGCATCGTACAGATGTGGCCTCCGGCCAACGCAGCTTCTACTACGTGCTGCGGGTGCCGGACGCTCGCGACCAGCACAAGCGTCTTGTAGTCGTAGTTCTTGTAGATCGTGACGATCTGGCGGATGAGAGCCATCCCGTCGGAGCTGACGTCATCCAGGCGGCCGATGAACGGCGACACGCACCAGGCTCCGGCCTTGGCGGCCAGGATGGCCTGCGTCGGCGAGAAGCAGAGGGTGACGTTCACGCGGATGCCTTCCGACGAGAGTTTTTTCGTGGCCTTGATGCCTTCCGGAATCATCGGGCATTTGACCACGATGTTCTTGTGGATCTTGGCTAGCTCTTTACCTTCCTTCACCATCGTGTCCGATTCGACGCTCACGACCTCGGCACTGATCGGGCCGTCCACGATTTTGCAGATCTCCTGCAGCATTTCCTTGAAACTGCGGCCCTCCTTGACGACCAGCGAGGGATTGGTGGTGACGCCGTCAAGGATGCCGAGATTGGCGGCTTCGTAAATTTCCTTCACGTTGGCGGTATCGAGGAAGAGTTTCATGACCGGCTCCTTTCATTTCTGAGACGATTCATCGTTGATAGCTATCTTATCGGTCATTCTAGTGACAACTCAATCTCACTGCAATGTGCTCGGCCGCTGGTTTGACAGTTCTCAGACCGGCGGTTAGAATTTAATCGTCAACAGCTCATCCCTGTTAACGATGGTAGCCTCATCTCATCGGGAGACGTTACGATGCGACTATCTGGTTGGCTGCTGTTCCTGTGTCTAGCACTTTCCTCCTGTGGAGAAAGCAATCCCTACCTTGAGGCCTCGCTGAAACCAGCCGAACTCCAGGGGAAAGACAAGGCCTGGTTTGAGAAAAACTGGGGCGCTCCGGACGGCAAGGCCTCTCGCTTTTTTGGCGGCGAGACCTGGACGTACTATCGTATCGCCGGAGGAACATCGGGCCCGCCTCTATTTAACTTCGATCCCAATCAATGTCAGATCACACTCAAGTTCGATAAGGAAGACAAGCTTTCCGACTATACCTATTCCGGCTGCTAACCGGTTTGCCGGTTTTGGAACGTGACCGCGCACTCCTTGCTGCAGAAACAGTAGGTCTGTCCGCCAACCTTCTCGACGACAGCGATCCTTCTCGGGACAAACGTGTGGCACACCGGATCCTCAACCATTTGATCCTGGTCCCCTGCCCCCCCTCGATAGTCCAAATTTTGATTCCTGAAACCACGGAAGGCCCGCCTCAGCAGGAAGTAGAGGATGACAAGAAGTCCGATGATGAGGAGGATTCTATACATAGTGGTTCATCACCTGAATGACCACAATGCTATGGGACAGGTCGGAGCCTGTCAAGGGAACGACTGGGATCCTCGGGGAGACGTTTCGAGGGAGCAGTACCAAACGGCCCATAGTGATCGGCAAATGTGGGGACTCTTCCCAGTCCTATCCAGTACTTCAGGAGGATATTCTTCCATATTTGAGAGTGCTAGAGTGCCGTCATGAAAACGTGCGATAAATGCCGCGGCACGATGCTGCTTGAACGGGCGGTGGATTTGGATGCCGGACTTGCGATCACCGTGTTTGCCTGTTTGAATTGTGGTCGTCGGAAAGCAGCGGACCAGGAACCTCGACCGATCACGGCACGGCATTAACCGCACGATGGTAAATCGAGACCCCTTTACCTTATTGACCGGAAGGCTGGGGACGTAGCCCAAGTGTTTGAGGCCAGGTGCACTGCCGTGCTCTGCCATCACTCATATTATCCTCTCATTCAGCTGCACCAGAAACCAAAGCCTGATTTTCTGCTCGGTCTGTGGGAACTCTCCCCCACAGCTGCTCGCGCCGTGCCATAACTGCCTGCCCTTGCCTGTCTTGTTAATCACACATGGAGGGTGAATTCCCCCGCTCGCATCGAACAGGCGCCGAATGCGAACCAGTAGTTTGCGTTTGTTCCGGTAACGAGTGAACGGTACGTTTACCGAAGACTCAAGACATCCATCATGTCGTACAAGCCGGGAGGCTGGCGAACAACCCACCGTGCCGCGCGCAACGCTCCACGGGCGAAAGTGTCGCGGCTGCTGGCGCGGTGCGTGATCTCGATCCGCTCGCCCATGCCGCCGAACAGAATCGTGTGATCGCCCACGATGTCCCCGGCACGGATAGCTTGAATGCCGATCTCACCTTTGGTTCGCTCGCCGATCAATCCCTTGCGCGCATAAACACCAACCCGGTTCAAGTCGCGGTTCACCGCACGCGCGAGGACTTCAGCCATCTTGAGGGCCGTCCCGCTCGGCGCATCTTTCTTGAGCCGATGATGGGCTTCGATCACTTCAATGTCGTAATCGTCGCCGAGCGTCCTGGCCATTTCACCGATGACTTTGTAAATCAGATTAACTCCGACGCTCATGTTGGGAGAAAACACGCAGGGGACCTGCCGGGCCAGAGACTTGAGTTCATCGAGTTCAGAGGCAGAAAACCCAGTGGTCCCGATGACCATCGCTCGTCGATGTTGGGCCACAATCCGCAAATGTTCCATGGTGGCGTCGGGAGTGGAGAAATCGATGACGACCTCGCCCCGCTCCATAAGCACGGGCAAATTGTCCGTGATGGGGACACCCGCGTGTCCTGATCGGGCCGTTTCTCCGGCATCTTCCCCTAACGCGTGGTGCCCCTTCCCCTCCAAAGCTCCGACCAGTGTCAGGGCGGTCGAATCCCTGACCAACGACACCAGACGGCAGCCCATTCGGCCCGCAGCCCCTACGACAATAACCTTGATCATCGCGTCCTTCACCTCTGGTAGTGATTGGGGATCAGATCAACCCCATGTCTTTTAAGACGCGGACCAGTTTCTCGCGGGTGTCTTGCGCCATCGGACAGAGCGGCAAGCGCAGTTCGGGATCAATCTTGCCCATCATCCCAAGCGCTTCTTTGATCGGAATGGGATTGGTTTCGTAGAACAATGCCGCAAACAGGGGCGAGAGCTTGAAATGAATCCGTCGGGCTTCGTCAATCTTCCCGTCGGCGAAGGCTTTTACCAGATTAGCCATATCGGTCGGCAGGAGATTAGCGGTGACGGTCACAACTCCCTTCGCCCCGACCGCCATCATCGGAAGAGTTAACGCATCATCACCGGCCAATACTGTTATTCGGTCACCGCACATCTGCACAACATCTGAAGCCTGCTGGACCGACCCGCTCCCTTCCTTGACTCCGACGATCGTTTTGATCGCCGAGAGCCGGGCTATGGTCGCCGGCAGCATGTTGACGCCGGTGCGTCCGGGGATGTTGTACAGGACCAAGGGCAGATCGACAGCCTCAGCCACCGCTTTGTAGTGTCGATAGAGCCCTTCTTGCGTGGGCTTGTTGTAGTAGGGCGTGATGAGCAATGCGCCGTCGACGCCGGCCTGTTTCGCATGTTTCGTGAGCTCGATGGCTTCGTCGGTGCTGTTCGAACCGGTTCCAGCAATTACAGGCACACGCCGTTTGACCACCTCCACCGTCAACTCTATGACCCGGTTGTGCTCCTCATAGGAGAGCGTCGCTGACTCGCCGGTGGTGCCGCAGGGAACGATGCCGTTGGTCCCCTTCGCGACCTGCCACTCGATCAACTCGGCCAGAGCCCGCTCGTCGATTTTGCCCTTTCGAAATGGCGTGACAATGGCAACGAACGAACCGGCAAACATACCAGCTCCTTTTATCTCAAAAAGGCAGGGATCGTTTCACCCTTTATCAAGTCATCATAGGTTTCTCGCGATCGAATGATATGGATTTCTCCATCCTTGATGAGGACTTCGGCCACACGGGGCCGGGAATTGTAATTTGACGCCATCACAAATCCATAGGCCCCCGCACTCATCACCGCCATCAGATCTCCGGGCTTCACGGTTGCCAGCATTCTGTCCTTGGCCAGGAAATCTCCCGACTCGCAGACCGGTCCGACGATGTCCACCTGATGCTTCGCTCGATGACCGGCTTCTTCATTGAGCAGGCGTATTTCGTGATAGGCTCCGTACAGGCTGGGACGAATCAAATCATTCATGGCGGCATCGACGATGACGAAACTCTTGGCCTCTCCCTCCTTCAGGTACAGCGCCTTCGTGACAAGAATGCCGGCGTTGCCAACAATGACACGCCCGGGTTCCATCACGAGCGTGAGCTCCAAATCTTGCACGAGCGGCAGGATTGCATTGGAGAGGTCTTGCGGCAACGGCGGCTTCTCATCAGAGTATGTAATACCCAGTCCGCCGCCGATATTCAGGTAACAGACGTTGATGCCTTGTCCTTTCAATGTCCCGATCAACTTCACGACCTTGTTCAAGGCCTCGATAAAGGGCGTGACCTCCGTCAGCTGAGACCCGATATGTGCATGGACGCCCACCACGTCGATGTGACTCAGCGAGGAGGCCATGGTGAACTCATCCACGGCCCGGTCTGCCGCGATGCCGAACTTGCTTTTCTTAAGGCCCGTCGAAATATAGGGATGCGTTCTGGGATCGATATCGGGATTAATCCGGAGCGCCACGCGGGCTTTCTTCCCGACCGACGCTGCCACCTCGTTAATCGCATGCAGCTCCGCCGGCGACTCCACATTAAACATGAGAATATCCGCCTTGAGCGCATCACGGATTTCGTCGGGGGTTTTCCCCACACCGGCGAAGACAATCTTCGAAGCGGGAACACCGGCCTTCAAGGCGCGGAACAGTTCGCCGCCAGACACGATATCTACCCCGCTGCCTTCATTCGCCATTACTCGTAAGATGGCGAGATTGGAGTTCGCCTTCATCGCAAAGGCAATGATGTGGGCAACATTCTTGAAGGCGCTGTCGTAGGCCCGGAAATGACGAACTAGCGTCGCATAGCTATAGACATAACAAGGCGTGCCGACCTCCTTCGCAATCCGGCTGACCGGTACTTGCTCGCAATACAGCTCGCCTTGGCGATACTCGAAATTATGCATCCTGCAAGTCCTCGCTCAGGAGCTCGACGCCTGCGAGCGACAAGCCCTGCAACGACGTCTCGAACGCGTCCTTGAACTTGCGATACCGCACTTTGACGCTTGGAGCCGCAGCTTTAATCGCCTCCAAGTCCATCAGGGCCTTCAGCGCGTCGGGCGTCGCCAGCTTGAGGTGCTCGAAATTCACGATAATGTCCATCCTCGCCCTCTCGGCCGCTTCTTTGATGCGCTTGATGAGTTCTTGGGCGTTGAGCTTATCCAGCGTGCCATCGAGATCCACAAAGAGCGCGGCGAACTTGTCGTG